>WFTF01000030.1 GCA_015485575.1 Patescibacteria group bacterium
TCAGGGTACCTGTTCTCCGTGGCAGCTACATTTTTGCCCGCGATTGAGGTTGAGTTTTATCTGGAAATATCAACGCTTATTTGGGTGTTACTTTTTGGTCACTACTTGGAAGCAAAGTCCGGAGCGGCAGCTGGTAATGCGCTGGAAGAAGTGGCAAAACTGCTACCCAAAAAGGCACATAAGATAGTAGAGGGTGTGGAAACTGACGTTGCGGTAGAAAACCTCCAAGAGGGCGATCAGGTGTTGGTGAAGCCGGGGGAGAAAATCCCCGCTGATGGGCGTATTGTTGCCGGAACGGCAAATGTGGACGAAGCGCTTATCAGTGGAGAGTCAAAACCGATACAAAAGCAGGAAGGAGATGACGTGGTTGCGGGCTCCATTTGTCTGGATGGGTCGCTTACCGTACAACTTTCAAGAGTGGGAGAGCATTCCACCATCGGTCAGATTCAGCAACTTATTACGCAAGCACAGCAAACGAAGCCGAATTCACAACGAATTGCCGATAAGGCATCCGCGGTATTGACAGTCGTTGCAGGTGTGACTGCGCTGTTGACCATTCTGGTATGGTCGGTGCTGCTGGGGCAACCGTTTATATTTGCGCTCACCCTTGCCATTACGGTATTAGTTATTGCTTGTCCGCATGCGCTGGGGCTTGCAATCCCTACGGTAACTACCATTACGACATCACTTGCTGTGAAAAGCGGTTTTTTCATCAAGAACTTAGCAAAGATTGAAGTGATTAAAAAAGCGGACTATGTTGTGTTTGATAAAACAGGAACATTGACCACCGGAGTGTTTGGTGTTTCAGATGTGGTACCAACCGGAGGTATGAATGAAGAGGAGGTGTTGCGTATCGCCGCTTCCCTTGAGCAGCACTCATCACATATTATCGGCGTATCTATTGTGGAACATGCCCAACAGCAGGGGGTGACCTTAGGTGAGATTGCACAATTTAAGAACATAGCGGGTAAGGGTATACAGGCATCACTTGATGGGCAGATCTACTTCGTGGGCAATAGCAGATTGATTGACGACGCGGGTATCGATTTTTCCGATACCGAGCATGTCTATGAGTCGTTATCGGAAAAAGGAAAAACCACCATCTTTGTAGCAACGCAAGAGAGAGTGGTTGGATACATTGCACTGTCGGACACTATAAAGCCGGAATCGTACACGGCAATACAGCGTTTGCATGATATGGGTGTAAAAGTTGCCATGCTCACCGGAGACAATAAAGAGGTTGCGAAAGGGGTTGCGCAAGAGCTCGGTATTGATACCTACTTTGCGGAGGTACTTCCTGAAGATAAATACACTCATGTGAAGTCATTGCAAGATCAGGGCAATGTCGTCCTAATGGTGGGTGATGGTGTCAATGATGCGCCGGCACTGACACAGGCCGACGCCGGTATCGCCATTGGTGCGGGAACAGACGTTGCGGTAGAGGCGGGGGATGTGGTGCTCACGCGTAACAATCCGGAAGATATTGTGCGATTGATTATATTGTCAAAGAAGGTGTACACGAAGATGATACAAAACTTGGTATGGGCACTGGGATACAACATCGTGGCAATCCCCGCCGCAGCCGGTGTGTTTGCGTACTGGGGGTTCTTCTTGCGCCCTGAAATTGCAGCATTTGTCATGAGCTTATCAACGGTGATTGTGGTGGCAAATGCGATGCTCTTGAAGCGAATTAATTTGGAATAAGGTGCTATGAGTGATACATCTATCAGCCTGTACTTCTTTGCTCTGGCACTGGCATATCCGGTGTATATCGCTTTCATCGGCCATGCCCCCGACTTGACCAATGTGACAATTGAGATTGGGTTTGTCGCTATCGCGGTCTTTTACCACCTCAAGTCCCGGCGGGATGGTGGTAGATAGTATGGGCAGCATAGAACAATGGTATTAGTGTAATGAGTAAAAAACAACATATGAAAACCTATACATTCAAAATGGGGTTGGTGTGGGCAGGTATATCAATAGCTTTTTTCTTCCTCTGCATGGCATGGGGTTTGCTATTGACTGATCCGACACTGCAAACACTGCATCGTAATTTGTTACAAATTGCATATCCCGGATTTAGTATGAGTATCGTGGGAGCAATCTTTGGTTTGCTTTGGGCAACAGCGTATGGATTTTTCTTCGGAGTACTATTTGTTTGGCTGATGAAGGTATGCTGTGTACATAAACACTCATGAACATGGTATGGCAGGCAGTAAAGCACTTATTGAGCTACTTATAAAAGATACCGGCATTCGCATCAACGGCAGTCGTCCGTATGATATACAGGTGCACAATGAGAGGTTTTACGATGTGGTACTGAAGCGAGGTTCTCTGGGGTTGGGAGAAACCTACATGCGCGGATGGTGGGAGTGTGAAAAGTTGGATGAGTTTTTCACACGTTTGTTGCAGGCAAGAGTTGAAGACAAGATTAAGACCGATATGCTGCTCAGCGCAAAGCTCTTTTTGCGAGCGATTACCACCATGGGTCGGAAATTACATGCATTTGAGGTTGGTGAGAGACACTATGATGTTGGCAATGAGCTATACATGAAAATGCTGGATCCTCTCTTGTGTTATACCTGCGGGTATTGGAAAGATGCGCGCACCCTAGAGGAAGCGCAACGGGCGAAGCTCGATTTAATCTGCAGAAAAATAGGACTCAAACGTGGACAGCAGGTGCTCGATATAGGTTCCGGATGGGGCAGTTTTCTGGGGTATGCGGCACAACACTACGGGGTACGGGCAAATGGTATAACGGTTTCAAAGGAGCAAAAAGCTTTTACTGACAGACGGTATGCGCAGCTTCCGGTGGAGGTGCAGCTGCAAGATTATCGTGATGTAGAGGGAACCTATAATCATGTTGTGTCCGTGGGCATGTTTGAACATGTAGGATATCGATACTATCGTACGTTTATGAAGACGGTACATCGAGTGTTGCAGGATGACGGACTCTTTTTGCTGCATACTATTGGAGGGAATACATCAGTGTACGGGACGGATCCCTGGATAGACAAATACATCTTTCCAAACGGCATGCTTCCTTCTGTTGCGCAGATCGGCGCTGCTACGGAAGGATTGTTTGTGATGGAAGATTGGCACAATTTCGGTGCTGATTATGACAAAACTTTGATGGCGTGGCATGCGCAGTTTGAAGCGAGGTGGGACTCACTGAAAGATACCTATGATGAAGTATTTCATCGTATGTGGCGATACTATCTTTTAATGTGCGCAGGATCATTCCGTGCACGGAAAAACCAATTGTGGCAAATCGTTTTTTCAAAAAGGGGAGTATCCGGCGGTTACTGCTCGGTCCGTTAGTATGCTGTTTGCACAGGTGTCGGTTTATATGTTGGGCAATAAAGATGTATGATGAGTTGTATGAAAAACAGAGTCCTCATCGTTATCTACACCTTCGTTTTTCTGGGTGTGCTGTTTGGTAGTTTGTTACACACGGTCTTTGACGGTTCCGTTGCACATGCGGCATGTCCATTTCAGGAGGGGGAGGTTACGGTTTGTTCCATGAATGCGCTGGATCATATTGCGGTGTGGCAAAGTAATTTTCTTGCAACCATTACACCGATAGTGTCCGTGCTTGTCGCTGCAGCCGTGCTTTTGCATGCGGCGCGCATTCCGCACAGGATTCCCATAGACGCGTTACGAAAAGCAATTCTTTCAGTCTGGCTTTCCCGACTGCGTGTGCCACAGACACTCCTTTTTGCACAGTACCTGCAAGTTTTGTTTGCGAGGGGTATTCTTCACCCAAAACGCTTTTAGGTTGGTCAACGTATATGTGGAACATACGTACTGCATATACCAGATATTAACCGTATAAAATACAAAACAGATCATGAATAAAATAATAAGCAGCACCCTTTTTGCTGGAGTGTTGCTGCTGGCGGGTGGTGGCTTTTACTACTTGCAGACGC
The DNA here is from genome assembly GCA_015485575.1 of Patescibacteria group bacterium. Lineage (GTDB taxonomy): Bacteria > Patescibacteriota > Minisyncoccia > Phycocordibacterales > UBA918 > OLB19. Next base: position 3,930 of record WFTF01000030.1, read on the forward strand.
AAAAACCCCTGCCGGACAGTGTGACAGAGGTGCCCGAACATGCCGATGCGCTTGCAGTAAATGAATTGAGCCCGGCACAGGTGATACAACGTATACAATCGGGTGATCCTGTTGTACTGTTGGATGTACGAACAGCGGAAGCATATGAGGTGTTACATTTGCAAGGTGCGCTCTTGCTGCCGATATCCGATATATCACAAAACACTCTCCGTGGAATCGGGTTAGGTGAGGATAAGAAAGATGTAGAGATTATTATATATGGTCGCAGTGCTACAGGTGGTCAAGCTGCATACAAGATTTTGGAAGTACTGGGCTATACAAACCTCAAAGTGCTTTCCGGTGGCATTGTGCATTGGGCAGAAGATTCGTACCCAATGACCGAAACCGGTGCATACACGGGACCGTTGACCAACAGTCGCAACAAAGTTGAAATACAGGCGAAAGAGGGTCCGCAGATGGTGCTGAGCGACACCTTCTATGACTTTGGAGGAGTGCCACAATATGGAGGTAGTGTACAAACAGAGTTTACCGTCACCAATGCCGGTATTGATACTTTAGTAATCGGAGATATTACCACCAGCTGCAGTTGCACCTCCGCTTTTATTTCAGATACTTCTCTTGATTCGGGGGAACGTGCGACTCTGACGGTTATCTTTGATCCAAATGTGCACAAAGAGCCGGAAGATGTGTTCACCCGTACCGTGTTCATACCAACAAATGATGCGGATACACCGGAAGCGGAAGTGACCATACAGGTTGATATTTTAGAGGGGGTTTAGCAATGCACGCACGTATTATTCAAAAATTAAGAAAAGAAGTGTATGAATGGAAAAATAACTACGATTGTTATAGGACTTGTCTTCATCAGTGGTTTGGCTCTGCTGTTCGTTGGTTTGCTACCAAAACAGCCCGAAGTGCAGCGCATCGTAAACGCTCCACTGCAGGTTGAGCCACCAGACTACAATTTTGGCACTATTGACATTAAGGGAGGGGATGTGCAGACTGATTTTTTAGTTATCAATGTCGGAACTGAGCCGGTGATCGTATCGCAGGGAACTACCAGTTGTGCCTGCACCTCGGCATCCTTTGACGGTGTGGATTTTGGGATGCATACAAAAATGGAACAAAGTGTTACCATAGAACCAGGTGAAAGAAAAACACTCACTGTAACCTATGACCCCTTTTTCCATGGTCCAAACGGAACAGGGAAGGTGACACGTGAGGTTATCTTAAAAACCAATTCTGTCAGCACTCCCGAAGTGCGGGTGCGCATAAAGGCAGACGTTATAAACAGTTAGAACAAACATATGTCAGAAGAAATACAAAATAACTCTGTAACGCAAGGGCGTGCAGATACAACAGAAACTTCCGCTCAGGCAGTGGCAGCTTCGCACCCTGCGCCGGAGAACTCACGTACACAAAACATGCTTGTGGCGATTATGGCGGTACTGGTTATTATGGCTGCGGTACAAGTGTTTCAAACACAGCAATTAATGGCGGCAGTGTCCAGCGGATCAATTAAAGCGGGTGCCACACAGCAAACACAGGGGTCCGGACTTGGTATACAAAGTCAAGTGGGAGGTTGTGGCTAATCCCTAAACAGAGCATGACTATTACACTAGATTCAAAAAAATTGTTCCAGGGGCTGTTATTTGTATTGCTGGCGTTGTATGGAGCAAATATATTTATCATTGGGAAGCTGTCAGCTGCGTTGATTGATAAACCTATTGAACTTTCGTTTGTAACCATTGCCGCTCCTGAAACAGACTGTGCGGTGTGTCCCGAACCAAAGAGGATTATAGATATCATTGATCAATCACATAACGTCACATACGACACCACCGAGTTGGATTCAAATAGTGCGCTGGGGCAGAAGTATATTGATCTGTATGGCATAGAAAATCTGCCCGCAATTATTGTATCAGGTGATATTCAAGATGAACGCATTTTAGGTTCATGGAAGTCCTTTGGTGCTCGCGTGGAAAAGGATCGTGTCATTATAGATGCGCTGGTACCGTCGTATAACTTGGTGGAAGGAAAAACGCGAGGTGTGGTGGAGGTGTTACTCTTGCGTGACTCCACTTGTGTGAGCTGCTTTGATGAAAAAGCATATCTGAATATTCTGCAACGGTTTGGGGTCGTGATAGGAAAAACAGCGGTCTACGATGTGGAATCTACTGAGGGTAAGGAGTTAGTGGAGAAGTACTCCATACAGAAAGTTCCCACCATGCTCATCTCACCTGACATAGACGCCTACCAACGAGTGATGGACACTTGGAATCAGGTCGGTACCATAGAGTCTGATAACTGGCTTATTCTGCGAGAGGTGCAAAAGATTAGTCCCGAATACCTCACATTGTAGTTGCTAATGTATGAAAAAATTATGAAAGAGGTAAAAGATATTGTACAGAATACGTTTACGCTGTTACGTACCGGGAAAAACAGTATATTGTTTCTAACGAGCCTATTTCTCTTTGGCGGTTTGCTGTCGTTTTTCTATGGGCTGTTTACCATTCCCGTACCGGGTGGAGTACTCGGGTTTTATCGTATGGAAGAACCAACCGCTTTTGAGTACGGGTATCTGGTGTTCTCAGCGGTAGTGTCAGCACTTATCGTGACCATTACCGTCCATGCAACACGTATCAAAATAGACGAGAGGGTAAAAGGGAAGGGGGCGTCCGCACTGGGGCTAACAACGGGTATATTTGGCGCGGTGTGCCCTGCATGTCTTGGTATTAACTTTCTTGCGTTTGGTAACGTATTTACCACGCAACTTGCCTTTTTGATTCCCTATATTTTTTGGATCCAGCTTGGTGGTATAGTGCTTCTTTCGGTGGGACTCTACCTGGTTGCCAAGAGTGCGTACACCAAAGAGTGCTTGGTGTGTACAGTACAGACAGGTCCGCAAAATGCAACGCCTACAGAAGGGGAGCGTACGACCACAAATATGTCCGCCATGTCCGCATCGGTAAGCCCATCTTCCGGGTTTCAAAAGTTGCTTCCCGCGGTGCTGCTCTTTGTGCTGTTTGTCTTTGTCTACCAGGTAGGCAATATGTACGCACAAAATACCGGAAATGCGAGAGGGGAGACTTCAGGAAATATCTTAACCACCGAAGATGGTCGGAAAATAGATATAGAAGAGGTGATTCAGAAAGTGACCCCCGATGAAGGATTTCAGACGCAGGTGCGCTGGGGGGATGTGGTGCCGAAAATGATAGAAACGGGTGTACTTGATCCGCAAAAATTGGAAACGATATTGAAAAACCGCTATGGGCAGGAGATGAAGCCTGAGTGGCGTGCGGTGCTTGCGGGAGAAGATATACCGCTGTCCATTGATAACGATAACGCGGTGTTTATGATGTACATGCTTTGGGCAATGGCAAAGCATAACCAAAATCAAATACTTGCAGATAGTCCCATTGCAAAGTATTTTGAAAACTACGATATTGGTGTGGGGCGCGCGGGATATAATGACACTCCACTGCTGGCCTTAAATCCAGAACAGCAGGCGCTTGCAAAACGTGTCGCGGAAAACGCCTATCGCCCGTGTTGTGGAAACTCAACAGCGGTGCCTGATTGCTCACACGGATATTCCGCACTCGGGTTGGTACAGCTTATGGCATCACAAGGATTCTCAGAAGAGGAAATATTTGACACTTTTGTGAAGTTTAACTCCTACTGGTTCCCTGAGACATATATCAAAAACGCACTCTACTTTGAGATTACGGAAGGTCTTTCGTGGGAGGACGTAGACAAAAAACTTGTTGCAGGGAAAGAGTATTCCACACTCCGAGGTTCTTATAAGGCGAAGAATTTCTTAAAACAGAACTTCGGTATTTAGTGTGAATGATGTAGCAATTGATTAATCGTTTATAAAATAAATCTATGAAAAAACTATTTGCACTACTGTTCATGATGTTTGTAATGCCGATAGCCATAGTGTCGGCACATGGATCGGCTCCTGATACGCCTGATGCATCTGAAGCGGGTATGATGGGGGAGGGTATGATGAGTCAAGAGATGCAAGACTTGATGAAGACCTTTTTGATGAATGGGTCCCTCTCTTCAGAAGAAGCTGATCGCATGGTGGCACACATGCAAGAGATGATGAAAATGCACCAAGGCGGTGGTATGGGTATGATGGGGATGCAACAAGGTGATCAAAGAGGATATATGGCAGGTGGTATGATGAATAATGATCTTGCAGGCGGCATGATACCGTACTGGGTCTTTCACATAATGCTCTGGGTCACGTTGGTGGTTTGGTTGTTGGTCGGGTTGGTGTATCTTTTGCAGAGCACAATAGCAATCAAGAGAAAGCGTGTAGCAGAGTAGTGACTGCTTGTATAGTGGGGTTGACTTAAAGACAATGAGAGAACGTACGCATATTATCTTGTGCGTGCGTTTTACGTTTTACGTATGTGCACATAGGCAGTTCTTCTGTTTTTTGCGTTTTGTTATACTAAGGGGCATGAAAAAGATTTTAAATATATTTTTTGTTGTTCTCGGTATCATTTTCTTTATAAAACTTTTAGTGATGGGTGTGATGTGGTATCTGTTTCCGTCTGATGCCACACCTCAGGAGGTGATGGATAAAAACCCGTTATTGTCTGACACGCAAGAAAAAGCGTTGGATCGGTTGGGGATTGATCCGGCAAGTATTCCAACGGAAATAACCCCCGAACAGGAACAGTGTTTTGAAGATGCTCTGGGTGCCGATCGAGTGAATGAAATTAAAGCCGGTGACGCTCCAACCGCTACCGATTTCTTTAAGGCAAAAAGCTGTATCTAGTCACGTTGTTATACACGCGTGTCCATGAATAAAATATAGATATGGGGGTATACTGTGTATGTTGACGATGACATTTTGTTGTCGCTTATAAGCTAATATATTTTACTATGCAGATAATGAAAAAATATCTGCCCTATATTCCGCTACTGCTTTTGGCGTATTTGTATGCTAAACACGCATCGGGAGTGTTTTCGCCCGAGGAAGCAGCGGAATACGCAGAAATTGTGGAGACCTTGGGGTTTGGGGCCTCAGTAACCACTGCGCTCGTTTGGGGCGTGTTACCTCTTGACGGAAGTGTGGCGGTACTTTTATTGTTTGCCAATAAGATTTTCCGAAATTTTCCTTGGGACTTTCTCTTTTTGTGGGCGACACTCTGGCCATGGGTACCTCGTTTGATTGCGTATCGTGGAGGTGTTGATGGCGAGATGTGGCTTGGAGTGGTGGTCTCTGCCTTGGCACTGTTGTCTTGGTATCTGTACAAAAAGAAAAACGCAGTCTTTTTTGTCAAGTAATTGACAGGACGGTCCTTTCAAACCGCAACAGTTTGGTTGCGGTTTGTCTGCGCATCAGTGTGCTACACTACGAAGATAGTAGATTTAGTAAAATATGAGTTGGGCAATATACGCACTTTTATCCGCTTTTTTCGCTTCACTGGTGGCTATTTTTGGAAAAATAGGAGTGAAGGATGTGGATAGTAACTTGGCGGTCGCCATCAGAACGGTCATTATAGTCTTCTTTGCATGGGGTGTGGTCCTGCTGCAGGGTAATGCGGGTGATCTCTTCAAAATATCCCGCTATTCTTATACGTTTATTATACTGTCCGCTTTTGCAACAGGATTGTCATGGATGTTCTACTATCGCGCACTGCAATTGGGGGAGGTTGCCAAAGTTGCTCCCATAGATAAGATGAGTATCGCGCTTACGGTTATTCTTGCGTTGGTATTTCTGGCTGAGAAACCAACCTTGGGAACTATTCTGGGTGCGACCTTGGTAACTGCGGGTGTGTTTATCACCATTTTTGTGAAGTAGGTGACTCACGAAAATCGTGCAGTACATACACACCTAGGTCATCGGATGACCTAGGTGTGTGGATTTTGCGGTGCGGTGCCAGTGGATTGTGTAAAGGGGTGGTGTTATGTATACCTAGGTGGTTGCTTGTTATGAGGTGTCGCAATAGAAATTATAGAAAGGAAAAGGAGTTTATTTTTATTTCGATTTATTAAAAGAAGGCCATGGGAAGTAGGTTGTGGCGATATATCGCACTACGTTGAGGGTGTGGTATAGTATCTTTCCAGAGATACCAGCTTACATATAAACCACAAGAATATGAAAAAGGGATATAAAGTAAACATTGAAAAAGAAACCGTTGAAAATACTAACTTTCGTAAGGTGCTCTATACCGCCGGGCACAGTCAGTTGGTATTGATGTCACTGCAACCAAATGAAGAGATAGGATTGGAAACACATACGGAGAATGATCAGTTTTTTCGGTTTGAATCTGGAGAGGGAAAGGTGATTATCAACGATACTGAATATGAGGTGGGTGATGGAGATGCGGTAGTGGTGCCTGCCGGAGTGCAACATAATGTTGTGAATACTTCAAACACAGATCGTTTGACGCTGTATACTATCTATTCCCCTGCACATCATAAAGATGGCGTGTTACATGCCACAAAGCAAGAGGCTGAGGAGGCGGAAGAGCGGGGAGATGAAGAGTTTGACGGTGTTACCACCGAGTAAATATATAAAAGCGTCCGCTCTGCATAATCTACAGTCTATACCAGACTGTAGATTATTTGATTTGTCAAAAAGAAAGGAGTATCATGGTGGTACGTGAGGATTAGTGGATAAGGATATCTTGGAATAGTATGAATGTAGGAAAATTGACGGAAAAATCACGTGCAATTCTTGAAGAGGCGATACAGGAAGCATATGAATACAAGCATCAGTATGTGGATCCGCTGCATGTCTTGAAAGCGACTCTGACGGTACCGGACACCATTGTTGCTCCATTGCTGTCTGCCTCTGATGTGTCATTGGAACAAGTATTGCAAGATGTGGAACGTGCACTTGAAGGCATGCCCAAGCTGGAGCATGCGGCAAATCCCCAACTGACGCCTGCCTTGGTAAGTATTTTCAGACGTGCAGACAAGGAAGCGAGTGCCATGGGTGATCAGTATGTAAGTGTGGAGCATATCTTTTTGGCACTGGGGCATAACGAAGGGGCCGCGCGTGATCTATTGGCAACATACAGCTTGCTGCCCGCACATATTACGAGCAAAATAAATGATTTACGAGGATCTATGAAAGTAACTGATCAAAATCCGGAGGCGAAACAGAACGTGCTGGAGAAGTATGGAGAGGACTACACCGCACTGGCACAAGATGGGAAGCTGGATCCAGTTATCGGACGCGATGAAGAAATTCGGAGAGTGATGCAGGTACTCTCTCGACGTACCAAAAACAATCCGGTGCTCTTGGGGGAGCCGGGGGTCGGTAAAACGGCAATTGTGGAAGGATTGGCACAGCGCATCGTTGCAGGAGACGTGCCTGAGTCGCTGAAGGGTAAACGACTTATTGGGTTGGAGATGGGCTCTCTACTGGCCGGTGCGAAGTTTCGGGGTGAGTTTGAGGATCGACTAAAAGAGGTGCTCAAAGCGGTTGAGCAAGAAGAGGGTAAAATAATTCTCTTTATTGATGAGTTGCATACGCTGGTAGGCGCCGGAGGTGGAGAAGGTGCGGTGGATGCCGGAAACATGCTCAAGCCGCTTTTGGCTCGTGGTAAATTGAGGTTGATCGGTGCCACCACACTCAATGAGTATCGGCAGCATGTGGAAAAAGATGCCGCGTTGGAACGTCGCTTCCAACCTGTGTATGTTGATGAACCTGATGCTGAAGCAACACTGGCTATCTTGCGGGGCTTAAAAGAGAAATATGAGATTCACCATGGGGTGGAAATTACCGATCCGGCACTGGTGGCTGCGGTTCGTCTGTCCAACAGATACATTACTGCCCGCAAGTCTCCCGATAAGGCGATTGATTTGATTGATGAAGCAACCTCGGCAATTAAAATGCAGATGGAGAGTATGCCAACACAGCTGGATGCACTCCATCGACAAATTGCGCAGCTGGAGATAGAGTTGCAGGCACTGAAAGGAGAAAAGGACGCACAGAGCAAGGAGCGTAAAAAGAAAATTGAGGAGAAGCTCGCTTCACTCAAGGAGTCCTTCACCGCGCAAAAGACACGCTGGGAGCAGGAGCGCGAGATGATACATCAGTTACGTGAGTATGCAAAACAAATTGATGAACTGCGTATTGAAGAAGAGCGGGCGGAACGTACCGGCGATTATGATCGTGCGGCAAAGATAAAATACGAAGAAATCCCTTCTTTGGAATCAAAAATAGCCGATACGCGAAAAAAATTGGATGCCATTCCCGCTACAGAGCGTATCATCAAGGAGGAGGTAACCGAGGAGGATGTTGCGCAGGTAGTGGCTCGCTGGACGGGTGTGCCGGTACATCGTTTACTGGAAACGGAGGCGGAACGCTTGTTGCACCTGGAAGAACAGTTGCACCTGCGTGTCATTGGGCAGGATGAAGCGGTGACGAGTGTGGCAAAAGCTATTCGCCGTTCACGCGCAGGATTGAAGGCGGGCAACAGACCGATTGGTTCTTTTCTCTTTTTGGGTCCAACCGGTGTGGGAAAGACGGAGCTGGCTAAAGCGCTTGCATCGGAAATGTTTGACGACGAAAAAGCGATGATCCGCATTGATATGAGCGAGTACATGGAGCGTTTTGCTGTCAGCAGATTGGTGGGTGCTCCTCCCGGCTATGTGGGCTATGAAGAGGGGGGACAACTTACCGAGCCGGTGCGCCGGCGACCGTATGCGGTGGTGCTGTTTGATGAAGTGGAGAAGGCGCATCCCGACTTCTTTAACATTTTACTGCAGGTGCTTGATGATGGACGCTTGACCGACAGTCAGGGTCGGACCGTGGACTTTAGTAATACCATCATCATCCTTACCTCCAATCTTGGCAGTGAGTTTATGTTGGAGATTAAGGATAAAAAAGAACGGAAGAAGAAAGTAATGGAGTTGGTGCAGAAGACCTTCCGTCCCGAGTTCCTCAATCGTCTTGATGACATCGTACTCTTTGACGCTATTGATGAGAAGATGCTTAAAGAGATTGTTGACGTACAGTTATCAAGCATGCTGACATTAGTTAAAGAGGAAAAGGATATCAACATCTCATTAACCGATAGAGCAAAAGAGCAGCTCATTAAGGAGGGGTTTGATCCCGCATATGGAGTACGGCCGTTGAAGCGTACTATTCAAATGCGTATCCTTGACTTGCTTGCGGAAGCCATCATAAGTGGGGAGGTGCAAGAGCATAGTGAGATAACTATTGATGTCAAAAATGATGCATTTTACATTGTGCAAAAATAGTGATGTATACCTATGAGATCCTTTATCCCTAAAACACAAAAAATTGTTGCCACTTGTGTATTAAAGCAGGGTGGCAAAGTGTTGCTTTTACGAGGGAGAGCTCTCGCGGGCGATTGGTCGGACGTTGCCGATACCGGATATTTTGACTTGCCGCGCTTTGCGGTGGGTTTTAGGGAGGACCCGACACTGCTTTTAACACGACGACTGTTGTCGCATTTTGGACAACGAATTGATCATATATCCGTTCTTGGTGTTCATCAGTGTATGATTGATGCTGATACGGTGCAAGAGTTTGAGATTGTGTATCGGGTTACCGGTGAGGGCGTTACTGACGATATGGAGAAGGAAGGGGTGTATTTCTTTGCAGACATGAATACGGTGCATGAATATATGCTGCAAGATCGGTACCAAATGATACAGAGATACCTGGATATGTGAGACTACAGATACACACAAAACAGCACCTTGTGAGGTGCTGTTTTGGTGTATGCTTAGTACAGTTGCATCATTTTTGCGTGTACTTTTTTACTATGGAACATATAGAACATAAGGGGCTCAGTCATCAGCAGGTAGAACAGCTGCGCCGCACTTACGGTTTTAATGAGATACCGGAAAAAACGGAGCATTTTTTGCGTCGTCTGTTCAAAAAGGTAAGCAGCCCCATACCGCTGATGATTGAAATTGCACTGGTGTTGTCACTGGTGGTACAGCGCTGGGAAGATTTCTTTATTATTCTGTTGCTGCTGTTGGTAAATTTGTCCGTGGATTTATTCCAAGAGCAGCGTGCACATTCTGCGTTGCAGGCATTGAAGAAAACACTCGCACCAACCGCAATGGTAGTGCGTGATGCTATTTTGCAGGAAATAGATGCACGAGAATTGCTCCCCGGGGACGTGGTAAAGATGAACATAGGCAATGTGGTGCCTGCCGATGTGCGCATACTGGATGGGACGGAATTGCTGGTTGACCAATCAGCGGTTACCGGAGAGTCGCTCCCGGTTACCCTTGGTGAGGGGGATGTGTTGCTAACCGGTTCAATTATCCAAAAAGGAGCTGCCTATGCGGAGGTGGTGGCAATCGGGAGGGATACCGCCATGGGAGAAAACATAGCTTTAGTGGCACAGGCGGAGTTAGAGCAAGAAAGTCATTTTCAGCAGGCGATTATACGCATCGGAAAGTTCCTGATAACCCTTTCAAGTCTTTTGGTGGTCTTTACCACGGTCGTTTTAATTTTGAAAGGGGAGGATGCACTTGAAACATTGCGCTTTGCGCTGGTTCTTGCAATAGCGTCTATTCCCGTTGCACTTCCCGCCGTCTTGTCGGTTACCATGGCCATTGGGGCGAATTTGCTTGCACGCAGACATACCATAGTGAGCAATTTTCGCGCTATTGAGGAGCTTGCCGGCGTGAGTCATTTGTGCGTTGATAAAACAGGGACGCTCACCAAAAATGAAATTGCCGTTTCAGAACCGATTTTATATCAAGGTCACACAGAAGAAGAGTTGTTTGTATTTGCCTATCTCGCGTTGGAAGATGGTGAGCGGTCGCCTATAGAACGAGCGGTGCACGCGCATGTGCTGCAACACGGGCACGATAAGCTCGCTTCCCAATATGTCGTGAAAGAGTTTGTTCCTTTTGATCCGGTGAAGAAAACCACCGAAGCACTGTTTGAGCATGATGGGGAAGAGGTGCGTATACTTATGGGAGCTCCGCAAAAGGTTGCTGAACGTTGTCACAATAGCACCTATCGCAAAAAAGTATTGTCTGATGTTGACGCGCTGGCCTCAGATGGTTTTCGCTCGCTTGCTGTTGCCGTTGAAAGGTCTGACGAGTGCTTGCCGGTGGGGATCATTCCACTGATGGATCCTCCTCGGGAAGACTCCAAGCAGGTTATTGAGGACTTAAAACGTCGTGGCATTATCATTAAGATGCTCACCGGAGACAATATGGCAATTGCTCGGTACATAGGAAAAATACTTAATATAGGCACAACTGCTGTTGATCGCGCAGGGTTGAAGCGAAGTGGGGGTACTGCTGATGCTGCGGTGATACATGATACTGCCATTTTTGCGGAGGTGGTGCCTGCCGATAAGTTTCGTATTGTAAAGACGCTGCAAGCGGCGGGAAATATTGTCGCCATGACCGGTGATGGGGTTAATGACGCACCGGCGTTGAAGAAGGCCGATGTGGGAATTGCGGTGTCGGGCGCGACACCCGCTGCACGTTCTGCTTCAGACCTTATCCTATTGGATAGCGGTTTGTCGGTAATAAAAGAAGCGGTGGATCAGGCACGTAAAACGTTTGGGCGCATGCAGGCGTATGCCACGTTTCGGATTGCGGAAACTGTTCGTATTGTGTTTTTCATTGCACTGGCAGTTTTGATCTTTGATTTTTCACCACTGTCTGCGGCGATGGTTATTCTATTGGCATTACTCAATGATATTCCTGTACTTGCCATTGCCTACGACAATGTACCTGTACAGGAAAAACCGGTGCGCTGGCAGTTGTCTGAAACACTTGCGGTAGCGTTTGTGTTGGGTATTACGGGACTTGTTTCGTCGTTTCTGCTCTTATATTATCTGAACCTATCAGGTTGGGAAGTGGCACTGATTCAAACGGTATTTTTTGTAAAAATGGATGTGGCGGGACACTCAACACTGTACCTTACCCGTACGGGAGAAAAGCATTTTTGGGCACGTCCATTTCCGTCTCTGAAGTTTTTTATTCCCGCTTTTTCATCACGTTTGATTGGCAGTATTATCGCGTACTTTGGTATCTTGATGCCGGCTCTTCCTCTTTCCGTGATTGCTTGGATTTGGGTGTACGCAACCATTTGGTTTGTACTCAACGATCAAATCAAGGTAACTATGTATAAGCTACTGAGGCACTATCGCAGTAAAAAGCATCAGAGATCATAGGTGTATAAGTGGCGGTTTTCAGACAGGTTGATACCTCTTGTGGTGCGAATATATACACGTATATCTATATCCTGTGGCTAACAAGCACTTCCAAGACAGAGAAAATATGATAAGGTACGTTTGTGCAACATAAATATATGAATAGAAAAGTAATCATCAGCCTGGTTATACTTGCAGTTGTTGGTGCAGGTTTATATATAGCAGGTAAAGGTGCACCCGGCACCAATACAGATACCAACATTTCACCAAGTGTGGCAACTGGAGATCCTCTGGAGGCGACACTGACGTTTTATCAAGAATATTTAGCAATCGCACAGGATCCGTCTGTGGATCCAATCGCTTCCTCGTTGGTGCAGGATAGTCGTTTATCAAAACAGGTACAAAGCTATATAAAAGAGGCGCGTAGCAATGGCGTGACGGTAGACCCGGTTTTATGTCAGTCTGAGATACCGGAAAAGGTGCGCGCTAAGGAGATATTTGCAAACGACACGCAAGCAAAAGTGCAAGTTCTAGGTCGCGGGTCCACTGGGAAGACACCCGAGCAGGCTATGGTGACTCTTGCTGTTGTAGACGGGCAGTGGCAAATTCAGGAGATTGCTTGTCTTTTGGGTGAAAGTGCACCGGAGCGAGAGTTCACCTTTGATAGAGAAGGGTTTTTACTGAAAAGTGTGCCACCTCCGTTGAATCCGGACTACTGGCACTTGGTATTTGAGGAAAATGGAGAAAAGGGACATACCGCACCACTTTTCTTTGATGGCAACAGCACCTGTATTGCATTGGATGGTACGGAAAGTGTCTGCGACGAAAGTACGTTTACAGATGCGACAAAGGCACGGGTACAGGGCAATATGACTGAAGTTGGAGTAGAGGTGGTACGTGTCACCTTCTTACCAAAGGAATAATGTGGATACATAAAAACTCCTTCGTAAAGAAGGAGTTTTTGATTATGGTCTTGTATATGGTGTGATCATGATAGTATGCATGCATGTACGGGGTAGATGTCGCAAGGATACGCACTGATGATTTGGATAAGAAGGTGATTGCATACGCTAAGCAGCATACGGGCGTATCGGTACTTGACTGCGGTTGCGGGGGAGGTGGATTGGCGCGGCATCTGGTTGCATGTGGTGCGTTTGTAACGGGAGTGGATATAGTCAATTATAGTGATGCTTTTGCACGGATACGTCGAGAGTGTGGCTATACACGTTCACAGCTGCACTTTGTGCATACAGATATGACAGAGATCGGTGAGACCAGATACGATGTCGCCGTGCTCCAGCGAGTGTTGCACTATTTGCCATATGAAAGGGCATTTCAATTTTTAGTGCATCTACAAGGGTTGTTGAAACATACCCTCTATATTTCTGTCAGTGGACTGGAATCTGACATTGGAAGAAGGTATGCGCATGCAGACAAGCCACTTTTGGACCGTTTCTGTGTACTGGATCCGTTGGGTGCACGGACATTTGGTATTTACAAACCACTATGCCTTTACACTCCCGAGGAGTTTATAGTCCTGCTTGTGCAAAGCGGTTACGATATAGAAGAGTGCTGGGTATCGGCATTTGGAAACATAAAAGTGGTATGTAACGTATCTACGTAGCGTTATGACTCAAAAACAGCTTCCATGGCGACATCTGTGGTAGAATGTATTAAGCCATGAACAGAACTGCGAGAATACTTCTGGACTGACGAAAAGCGGGGTTATTACTTACACTAAAAATCAAGATATATTATGAACATGAAAAATATAGTCATTGCAGTAGTTGCTCTTTCGTTGTTTGTGGGAGGGTTATTTGTTTTTACACAGCAAGTTACCTACAACAAACCTGTTTTGGACACGAATAAAGAAAAGCAAACCAAGGAGCCAACAGAGACTGCCACAACCCAAACAGAAGAACGCCAGTTCACAGACCGTGAGAATGATACCGTTACCTCACAATCACAGGAGGATAACAGCAGGGAGGTTATCGGTACCTCCGCGGGAGGCAATGATATCGTCGCCTACCACTATGGCTCGGGAGATACGGAGCTACTGTTCATTGGAGGTATACATGCTGGCTATGCGCCAAACACGGTGTTAGTCGCTTATGAGCTTATGGACTACTTGGATAATCCCGACGTGATACCCGACGGGGTACGGGTGACGGTGATTCCGACACTAAACCCCGATGGACAAAAAGAAGCACTGGGGACTGCGGGCGCATTTACGCAAGCTGCAATACCGCAAAATGCAGGCAGTGATGCAACAGGTCGCTTCAACGCAAATAAAGTGGATCTTAACAGAAATTTTGACTGCGCGTGGCAGTCAAAGGGGGTGTGGAGAAATACACCGGTCAGCGGTGGAATTGCGGCGTTTTCCGAGCCGGAATCAGCAGCACTGCGTGATTATGTGTCACAAAATAAGCCGGATGCGGTGATTGCCTACTACGCGGCAGCGGGAGGTGTGTATGCCTCTACTTGTAGTGGCACGGTTGATCCAGAAACCATTACTCTAATGCAGCGCTATGCGAATGCTGCCGGCTATCCCGCACAGGAAGAGTTTGATTACTACGAGGTGACGGGGGATATGGTGAATTGGTTTGCAAAACAGGGTATCCCCGCAATCAGTGTCTTATTGTCAGACTACACAAACACCGAATGGTCAAAGAATAAAAAGGGTGTTGAGGCTGTATTATCCCTGTTTTCTCGCTAGAGTATATGTCTGCAAGAAACGTACTGATTATACTTGGCATTGTTGCATTGGGGGTGTTGCTTTGGTTCTTGCGTGACAGCACGACGCAAGATATCGCACCGGAAGCATCGGTGCCGGATATACAAACTGAATCTGATGCAAAAGTTGAGCCGGTCTCTACGCAAGAGGTGATAGGAAAATCGGTGGCGGGGCGTCCCATAGAGGCGTACTCTTTTGGTACCGGACCAAAAGAGTTGTTGTTTGTTGGCGGTATGCATGGCGGATATGAGTGGAACAGCGCGCTTTTGGCGTATACATTTGTGGACTATTTTCGCGCAAATCCGGATGTGATTCCCGAGGATGTGACCGTACGTATTATTCCCAATATAAATCCCGATGCGACATTTCGCATAACTGGCAAAGAGGGGCGCTTTACAGCGTCAGACATACCTTCTGAGGCGGACCTGGCACAGGCGCGTTTCAATGCAAACGGTGTAGATCTAAACAGAAACTTTGACTGTAAGTGGCAGCCACAAAGTATGTGGCGAGGCAGGGTGGTCAGTGCGGGAACGTCTGCTTTTTCCGAGCCGGAATCAGCAGCGTTGCGTGACTATGTTGCACAATACACACCGGAGGCGGTGGTGTTTTGGCACTCACAGGCAAACAATGTCTACGCTTCGGAGTGTGAAGAGGGTGTGCTACCACAGACGCTTGTGGTGATGCAAACCTATGCTAACGCTGCAGGGTATGGGGCGGTACCGAGCTTTGACGCGTACCCGATTACCGGGGATGCGGAAGGGTATCTGGCGTCCATAGGTATACCTGCGGTGACGGTGGAGTTACAGAATCGTACCTCCATTGATTGGGATAAAAACCTCGCCGGAGTAGAGGCACTGTTCGCACTGTATACCAAACCAAACACACTTGCCCGCTGAATCTGACCGGGTCATATAAAAAACACGGAAGATGCGTAGCATCTTCCGTGTTTTTTGTGATTGCACGGTTATGTTGCAGGCACGAAGGTAAGTGCTTTCCCACGCTTGTTTCCGCGACCGGTGCGGCCGATGCGATGGATGTAGTCCTCAAAGGTGTTTGGCAGATCGTAGTTGATTACATGCGTGACGTTGTCTACATGAATGCCCCGCGCGGCAACGTCGGTAGCAACCAATACGCGTGCGTGACCGCTCTTGAAAGCTTTAAGCGATCGCTGTCGTTGTCCATGACTTTTGTTTCCATGAATAGACTCCGCTTTGATGCCGTTTTGTGTCAGCTCCTTGGATAGCTTTTCAACACTGTGTTTCATAGCCCCGAAGATAATCACGCGCTTCAGCTCATCATTTTCAAACAGCTTTTGCAAAGTGGCGAATTTGTCGTGATGTCCATATGTGACCACATCTTGTTCTATGCTGTTGGTGACCTCTTTTTTCTTCACAGAAACGGTCACCGGATTGCGCAGAAAGTCATGGACAATCTTTTGCGCATCACGATTCATGGTTGCGGAGAAAAAGAGCGTCTCACGATCTGTTGGGGTCAAGGATAAGATACTCCGCATATCATGAATAAATCCCATATCAAGCATACGGTCGGCTTCATCAAGCACGACCGTAGTCACCTGTGAGGGGTCATACTTTTTCTGGCGTATCAGGTCCAAAATACGTCCCGGTGTGGCAATCACAAAGTGATTTTTACGGCGTAGTGACTGTATCTGAGGGCGTATGCTCGTACCTCCCACACAGACTGTTGAGTAGAGTTTGCAGTTTTTTGAGAGCTTTTTCAGTTCATCTTCAATTTGTATTGCTAACTCACGCGTCGGTGCGAGAATGAGTGTCTGCCGAGCGTATTCCTTGAGTGTTTTCTCAATTAAAGGAATGAGAAATGCGGCGGTTTTCCCGGTGCCGGTCTCGGCAAGTCCGATAACATCACGTCCCTCAAGAATTTCGGGAATAATCCGGTCCTGAATGGGCGAGGGAACTGCAATACCCATATCGGTGATGGTGCGTACCAGGCGTCCAGTAAGGCCAAAGGTGCTGAATGTGTGTTTTGGTGTATAGACTTCCTCTTGCAGTTCAACGGGATTTTTATTTATAAACTGTGAGGGGTCAAAGGTGGGCATGATGCGTCCACTTCTTTTACGTCTGGTAGATCTTTTCTGTCCTCTATGGCGTCTGCTATGAGTATTTTCCAAAGCATATCTTCCATTTGAACGAGTGTGTGAACTTGAAAAACGTCGCCGCGCACCCGAACGAGAGCTGCTCCGACGAGGTCGGTTTTTTGTTGTATCCATTTATTTTGTATAGTTACGAGAAACGCGCGTTCCTCGGATGGGCGTGCAGGTAGTAATATTCAGAGGAGTGTATCATCTGCAGCTTTTTGAGCCCGCACGTTTCAAAAAGGTGCCCATACAATAATACATTCACAGGAAAAGTCAATAGGTTTCTTGTGTCCGATTCAATATTGAAGCAAAAAGGGGGCGAGTATCCACGTGCCCGTATTGGTTGGATTGCGTATCCCCCTTCTTAACGGATAGGTATAGAAAAAACGCAAAGTTTATGTAGGGAATAAACATCAACAAAAACCACCAACCGCTCATGTCAAGATCGTGCAATCTGCGCACTGTGAATAATATTTGTGGAATGGTGGATAACAGCAGTATAAGCATGAGTTGATTGAACATGCGATATCCAAAACCATTACTCATCACCACAAGGGCAAGTATCACTACCGTGCCGGCGATCAATAACTGCGCGAGTATAAAGTTTCTGCGACCCATTCTGCCTTTTAAGGGATGTTCGTAGTACATAACGGTATAGACAGTATACACTATCTCTTCTTTGAAGTGGGGTCGGTCTTGCCACCTAAAAGCAAAACACCGTACTTAATCGCTTGCTAAAATTTTTATAGCTTCTTCAATTTGTGTTTCCTTTGCTTTTTTGGGGAGTGCTTGACAACGGTGTATGTGTTCAAGCACATATTGCTCACTGACCCCCTTCAGTGCGCTGCGCGCGGCCTTTACTTGACTGATGAACGCTTTACAGTCCGTATTGGTGCTATCCTGCAGCATGCGCCTGAGTGCTTGTATTTGCCCCTCTGCGCGATTCAGACGGTTGATTAGTTTTTTCTGCGTTTCTCGTCTCATTTTTATACGATAGCATATGGGCTTTACTTTGTATACCCCATGGGGTATATTAGTGCGCATGCATATACGAACCATATCATACAAAAAAGTGTTATTTTTCGCTGGTGGCGTCGGAACGATTTTATTGTTGTTATATTTATTCTTGTTCCAGGCTGCCGCTGTACCAGCACAAAGTGCGATGACTGAGCCGGAACTCTATACCGTCCGGGCGAGTACGACACTGCCTCTTCCTGTGTCCGGTACAGTGTTGGCCACATCTGAAGTGGTGTTACGTGCGCAAACGGCGGGAACAATTGGTGCGATTTATGTAACCGAGGGGCAAATGGTATCTGAAGGCACCTTACTGATTGCGCAAGATGCACCTGTTTTGGCGCAGTCTTTGGAAGTGCAAAAGGCACAAGCGAGACTGCAGGAAGCTGCACAAGAAGCGCAGGTTGCGGCACAACAATCGGCTCGGGAGAAGGCAGAGGTGCTCTATGGCGGTGCACTGACGCAAGAGCGCTTGGAGGGTGATGCTGCGGTAAAGCGTATTGATGAACAAATACAACAGCTTTTGTCAGCTCTGGATGCCGCAGTTTCGAATACTGCTGCCGCTTTGGATTTTTTGGATGTAAATCGCAGTTACTTATCTGCTGAATCATACGCTACTTACCTGGAGACTGTGACAGCTCTCTACGGTGCTCAAGTGCCACAGTTTGGTACGTCAGTGAGTTATCGCGATCTTGGTTCGGGTACTGTGTTGCGGCAAATTGCCGAAGCTCAACAGGCTGCTGCTCCAAATGCAGACACTGTATTGCGCCTTGCCAGGGAGCTTGATGTCCAGATGCAAAAATTACAATCGGTGTTTATTGACAGCGAAGATTCATTTTTTGATCAACGGGTGTTGGATGTACAGAGTGGGACGTATGCACAGTATTTATTACAGCGTACGGCCATAACGACATCGCAAGCACAGTTACGCAGCGGCGTGTCAGCTTTGCAGACACTGCTTGATGCAGCAATGGAGACTCAGGAACGTTCCGACAGACAACATCGCCTGGCACAAATAGACAGGTTGGGAGCGGAGACGCAAGAAGCATATGCACGAGAAGTCGCCACGTATACAAATAACGTCAATCAGGCGCAGTTGGGTGTGGTGCGTGCGCAGTACGGTCTTTCACGCAACTTTTCTCCTTTTGATGGTGTGGTGCGTGACGTATATGTGGAGCGTGGTGAGTATGTGCAGCCAGGCAGCGCACTTTTGAGTTTGTATGATGTTTCCGGATACGAATTGTCTGTACGGGTACCTGCTGATGTGTCGGACCGCCTTGCCCAGGGACAAGTATTTTTGGTAAACGATATGATTGCGGGCTATGTAGACCGATTTTCTCCCATTTTGAAAAACGGTGGTGTCACCGTATACATACAACTGCTTCCCGATATTGCAAGAGTTGGAGAGGTGCTATCAGGTACGCTGCTGCTTGATGTCTCTTCGCAGGAGTTCATATATGCGATACCTAGAGCATATATTGATTTCACCAACACCGGCCCGGAATTGCTCGGCTTGTCAGGAAGGCGTTATCCAGTACGTATCATGCAAGATATGTCCGATCTGCTGTATGTACAGAGTGTAGGTGAAATAGGTGAAGCATTGCAACCAATGCCCCGCATTAGACTGTAACAGCTATGTCCGATTCCACTCACACTTTGAATATCATTGGTCGTGTCAGTCACTTTTTTGCGTCGCATGGCCCACTATCGGTGTTGATTTTAATGACAGCTGTTTTGTTTGGTTTTATAGCGTTTGTGGTGACTCCCAAGCAGTACAATCCTGAGATAGTGCGTCCCGCTTTTGCGCTTTCCATGAGCTATCAAGGCGCAACACAGGAGGAGGCGATTGATCGTGTGGTCTATGAGCTGTTGGAAAAAATTGTAACCGTCCCCGGAGTTGAGGATGTGTATACGACTGTTACCGATGAGGCACGTATTCAAACTACCGTTATTTTTGAAGTGGGTTATGACACCACACAGGCTAAGGTGGATTTGCTTGCACAAATACAGCAGCATCGCTATCTTGCTCGCGGTTTCATATCGGAACCAAACGTTATTGAAATCAATCCCGAAACCATTCCGGTGTTGCAAGTGGCGTTTTCTTCACCCACACTTGCGGGAAATGAGCTTCGTCGGAAGGTGCAGCGTCTCGCACAGTCTATCACCGGTATTTCTTCAGTGAGTGGCGTTGAGGTGTTGGGGAGCTATGATCCTGCAGTGATTGTGTTCCTCAATCCTTCTAAAATGGGTGAGTATGGCATCACACAGGAAATGATATTGCGTACCGTACAACAAAGTCAGGTACGGTTTGTCGGGCAGGGTTTTTCCGGTGCAGCACGCAGCGTATCCTTTGTGTTTGATGGACGTGCCGATTCTGTATCAGACATTGCACAATTGCAGATTACACCCGAACTGCAATTGCGTGACATCGCCTCGGTATTTATGGGTGCCGCTTCCAGCCGGTCGTATGTATTCTATAGTGAAAAAGAGCAAGAAACCGCAGAGGTGGTTATGCTTTCCGTTGCGAAGGTAGAGGGGAGCAGCGCTCCTGAGGTGACTCGCGCAGCACGTTCCAAAATAGATACTTTACTACAAACAGATGAGTTTGCTGACATACAGTACAGCGTGGTAAGTGATGATGGGGTGGTGGCGAATCAAGAGGTTATGGGTCTGACAAAAAATCTCATCACCTCTGTAGTGATTGTGGTGATGGTCTTGTTGCTCTTCCTATCATTTCGTGCCTCAGCGGTGGTGTTTGTTGCTATCCCCCTAACACTCTTGATTGTGTTTGGTATCGGATACCTGTTTGATCAGACTATTAATAGAATCACACTGTTTGCACTTATTTTGTCGCTGGGTCTTTTGGTGGATTCCGCGATCGTAGTGGTTGAAAATATTTATACACACCTGCGCCGTGTAAGTGCGGAGACTTTTGCGGCAACTCGCCAGTTGGTGGTTGCAGGTGCGGTAAATGAAATAGGTGTAGGTATTTTGTTGTCTACGGTTACTTCGGTGATTGTCTTTCTGCCTATGCGGTACATCACCGGTATGATGGGGCCGTATATGGGTCCGATTGCATTTTTTGTACCTGTGGCATTGTTGGTATCACTTTTGGTTGCCATTGTGGTAACTCCATTTGTTGCAACATATGTACTGAAAGTATCTGAAACAAAAAATCCTTTGTCACAATTTGTGGACAGAGGTATGCGACGTATTACACGATATTACCGACGTTTGCTGACATACATTTTGTACAACTCGCGGGTGCAGAAGTATCTGCTGCTTGGAGCTTTAGGTATGTTCATACTGTCCCTGCTGTTACCACTGACCGGTTTGGTCCACTTCCAAATGCTGCCACGCGCCGATCGTGATCAATTCTATTTATATATAGATGCACCGGTGAATACCTCCATACCGAAAACCAGAGCGATTGCACAGGAGGTAACCCTTCTTCTTATGGATGACCCAGATGTGCGCAGTGTGCAGCAATTTGTTGCTCAGGCACCCATTGTGGACTTTAACGGTATGTTCAAAGGTGCGCAAAACAGGAATCAACCTTCACAGGCGACATTGCGTGTAAATCTTACTCCGAACGGTTTTCGATCTCGTTCCTCTACCGATGTGGTAACGGACTTACGGAAACGTGTGTGGGAGGTGTACCCCGACTACGCACCGATGCTACGTTTCATGGAGGAGCCCCCGGGACCACCGGTGAAGGCGACGTTTGTCGCAAAAGTGAGTGCGGAGAGTGTGCAAGGTGCACGTCAGCTGGCTTATGAGGTATTTAATATGTTGCCCAAAGTACAAGGTGTGGTTGATCGCTACATTGAGGAAGATGCTCCGGTGGAGAGAGTCGTATACACACTCAACCAGGCACGGGCACGTGCCTACGGCGTATCTGCGCAAGAGGTGAAAACCGCATTGCAGTTGATAAACGGGCCGCTCACGGCAACGGAGTATATCAGTAGCGATGCGGGAGAGTTTACACCCGTTTTACTGGAGTTCTCTCAAGAGAATGTTGATGCACCGTCCGACATTGCATATCTCTCCGTTTCCGCACAGAATGGAGAGAAGATACCACTACTATCCCTACTGGATGTTTCTTATGAGCAACGCCCCTCTTTTGTTTCTTTTGATGGGAACACACCTGTTGTATATGTAACCGGCGAGGCGCAAGGACACCCGATAGTATATGTGGTACTGGAGAGTATGAGCAAACTGCTGCGTGGCAATCTTTCTGATTACACGGTTACCAATTGGAATCTATTTTCCATGAACCTTGAGAATGCAGAGGGAGAGGAGTTTACAATACAGTGGGGAGGAGAATGGGAGATGACACTTGAAAACTTCCGTGACCTTGGTATTGCCATGGGGGTTGCGTTGCTGCTGGTATATGCGGTTTTGGTCGCTCAGTATAACTCGTTTAGCAAACCCGCATACATATTGGTAACAGTACCATTGGGACTTATCGGTATATTGTGGGGATTCTTCTTTATGGAGACCTTCTTTGGGGTAACACTGACTGCAACAGCACTGATTGGTTTTATTGCTCTGATTGGTTTGGTGGTTAATAACGCTATTATTTATCTTGAGTACGTACAGCAGCGAGAGGGTGCCGGTGTTGCATTGCGTGAAGCACTGATTGAAGCAGGGTCGGCACGGCTGCGTCCGATTTTCCTCACGTCACTGACCACCATTTTGGGCAGTCTTACCATTGCCGGTGACCCGGTATGGTCTGGTTTGGCATGGGCGATTGTGTTTGGGTTATCGCTCTCAACCATACTCACACTGGTGATATACCCCACTTTGTTGGTATACTTTTATCCAAATAAAACGTAATCAAATAAAATATGAATAAATACATACACATGAAAGGTTCGGAAGAGGGAGTGTTGCTTGAAAATATACCCGTACTCAGACAGGCATTTGTGGTGGCGTCACTGCTGATTATTGTTGGTGTGGTATGTGGGTATTACATCAGTGCGTGGTTCCTGCTTCTTCCGTTGCTGGTGTCCGGCGGGTTGCTGTTTTCCGGTTTGGTTGGCTGGTGTCCTATGGCACTGATCCTGCAAGCGATGCCCTGGAACAAAAAATAGCCACACCAAAGCCACATAAGAATCACCACTGGGTGATTCTTGTTTTTTCAGTTGCAGGTGATAGGATGCTTTGATGATGACGTTACTTGCTGTACTGGGCCTTGCAGCCGTTTCGCTTGTTGGAGTGTTTTTCTTCGGTAAAAATGGTCATCTAACGGGAACACAGAGGTATATTCTGCCGTTTACCATCGGTGCATTTTTGACGATTGTATTTGTTGAATTGATACCGGAGACCCTACAGGCATCAGCGAACTATGGACTGTATGCGGTGCTTGCTGGTTACCTGCTTTTTTATATGCTTTCCATTGTATTGCGTACCTATCATCATCACCATAATCGGAATGCAGCTGGCGATACTTGCGCTGCGGATAAGGCAACGGCACTGCTCTTGCTCTGGGGAGATGCGGTGCATAACGTTACCGACGGGGTGGTTATTACATCTGCGTTTTTGGTGAATCCGACAGTGGGATGGGTGACGACAGTTGGTGTAGCGTTACATGAAGTACCGCAAGAAATTGCAGAGTTTGGAGTATTGCGTGCTGCAGGATATTCCACTCGGAAGGCGGTTGTTTTCAACTTTATGTCAGCGCTGGGTGCGGTACTTGGTGTACTGCTGTCATTCTTTTTTATGAACTTTGCCAGTGCGTATACATGGGTTTTAACCGGTGTCGCTGCCGGAAACTTACTGTACATTGCAACTTCCGACTTGCTGCCGGGTGTACATAGGCAAGCACAAAAAAACAATACCTTTTTTACCGCATTTTTTATGACTCTTGTGGGTACACTAACCATGCTTGGGGTTATTGTACTGCTGTAGTCTGAGAATATCTTATAATTTGTGACGTACGGTATCTGTATGTAAAAACAGTACGCACCAAAAAAGTACCCTTCAAATATTAGTGGTCGCGAGTATAGTGATGGTGTGCTTTGTTGAGTATGTATTGAAGCGTATCTCTGCAATAATTACTTCCCGCAACCGCATCTAGCTTTTCCCATCCCGGCTGCCAGTTTAATTCAAGAAAGAGCGGTTTGCCATTTTGAAGCAGTATATCAACGCCTGATATGTCCGCACCGAATTTTTCCGCCACCAGCCCCCCAAAATCCAAGAGCATATCTTTATACTTTTCTTCGGTGGGGACTATTTGTCCACCGGTATGTAAGTTTGCACGAAAATCATTCTTACTCGGTATTTTTTTATATGATGCAACCCCTTTGTTCCCGAGTGTGTAAACACGGTATTCATCTGCCCCCTCTATAAACTCTTGGTAGAGATACGCATCTTTCTTTTTGTGCGCTCTAAAGGCCTCCAGTTCTTCCGATGAGTGTATGAGTGCCACTCCATTTCCTTTTGACCCATCATCCGGCTTTATGACAAAAGTGTCACCGAGCACCTCTCGCACGCGTGCGTAGTTAAATCCTCCCACATATATGCTCTTTGGCTGGGGGATTCCATAGCGCCCGGCAAGCAGAGATTGCCTTGTTTTTTGGTGCATGTAGGCATGCCGAGCAACACCGTTTATATAAGGTATGTTTTTTTGCCGTAATATATATGACAATTCCTTTATGATGGGTCCCCGCATGCCGGTCCGGTAGTACACAATATCGTAAGAGCAGATTTTTTGTACGAGTGCACTGCTTGCAAAATCCGCAAGATCAATGTGTGTGAAGGTGATTTGCTCAAACTGTATATCGTGCCGCGCAGCCATCGCCTGCAGATCTTGCATGGATGGTCCATTGAGATTGGTAATCACTCCAATAGAGTACTGTGTGTGTTCCATAATAGGCTGTATTTATACCATATAAGTGGTGACCGACCCAGTTTGTCAAGGGTTGATTTTGATAACTTGTGTGTTGCTGTTCCATAAGAGAGTCTTTTTATAGTATGCTTTTAGTCTCGGAAAAACAGTGTATTGCATCATCGGTGCCGCCGATGTCCCTGTAGAGCATTATATGAAACAACGGAACAAGAACATCATACTCTTTGTTATGACTTTTTATCCGCGCTATGTGGAGCATATTCGTGCATTTACCAAACAACATGGGAAAAAGTATCGTACTATGGTGCTATGGGATTCAAAAGTGAAAAAGAGTGAGGCGGTACAGAAGGGGATTTCCATGAGCGATATTTTTGTTGAATGTGATTTTTCAAAACCGTGGAAGATCGCAGAGGCGTTACTGCCTTACCAAAAAGAACTGCTGGCGGTCACCTGCCGCACCGAGCAAAATATTTCTCGTTTTGCACAGGTAATCCCACATGTACCGTATTTGCGCACACCAAGCACAGAATCTCTGAAGTGGGCAACCGACAAGTATGAGATGCGCAAGCGTTTACGGCTGTTTGATGCAAAAAATACCCCTGTCTTCACTTGGGTAAAGGAAAATACAAAAAAAGAAAGAAGAAGGGTCATTGAGAAGGTGCAGTTTCCCATGATCGTCAAGCCTGCAAGTTTGGCAGGCAGTCTTTTTGTAACCATCTGCTACCACGAAGAGGAGTTGGAAAAGGCGCTACGGACACTCTTCAAGAAGATAAATACCGCATACGCAAATGATAATCGCAAGGAGGTGCCGAAGGTAATTGCGGAAGCGTATATGGAGGGCAGTTTGTACTCTATTGATTCCTATGTCAATTCGCGTGGTACGGTCTATCACTGTCCTTTGGTACAGCAAAAGACCGCACGTGAGATTGGACATGATGATTTTTATAATTACCTTCAAATTACCCCGACAGCACTCAAAGCGGCAACTGTAGAAAAAGCTCAAAAGGTTGCTGAAAATGCCATTCACGCACTTGGGCTTCGCAGCGTCACCGCTCACGTTGAGTTGATGAAGGTGGATGATGAGTGGAAGGTGATTGAGGTGGGACCACGCTGCGGGGGCTTGCGCGACACCCTGTATGGACTTAGTTGTGATATTAATCACACTATGAATGATATTGCCATTCGTATCCCCAGAAAGCCAATTATTCCAAAAAAATGTAAGGGCTTTTCCGCATACCTCAAATATTTTGCCGATGCCGAAGGAGTGATCACAGAAACAAAAGGGATTAAGAAAATAGAGAGTTTGGAGTCATTTCAAAAGATTACCGTCAATAAGAAGGTGGGGGATCGCGCCGTGTTTGCGCGCAACGGCGGACGTGCCATTTTTACCACTGTTTTGTATAACGACGATCGATCCAAGTTGTTGGCAGATATACGGAGACTTGAGAAGATGGTCAGTGTCACTGTACAAAGAGCCCGTGCATTGAACTCCAAAAAGAACGACACACAGATTAAAAAGAAATAATCCGCATGATGAGTTATACCAAAAGCTCTCACCCGTCCGGTGAGAGCTTTTGGTATTATATAGCCAATGATTCGTACGCGTGACCTGGTTTTGTTTGTTGTATCTTTGGTTTTTCTGCTGTCTGCATTGTCGCTGACTGTGGTGTCTGATAAGCAAGACATACCCACGGGTACTCAGTTTTCTCTACAAGAAACAGTTGCCGTACCTGTCGAGGGTGCTGAGGTGAGTAGCGTATCACAGTTGGATAGAGCTTCGGTGATTGCACGTTTGAAAGAGAAAATACAAAATACCTCACTGATTATCACACCGCAACCGAGTGTTGTCTCAGACACAGAGGAAAGCACTTCCACACTCACAGCACAAACAGAATTGCAGGCATGTACCTATCCTGACGACGCGCTTGCAGTGGTTCCCAAATGGCCGCTTTCGGGAGTGCAAGTAATAGTCCAAGAGGGTGCACGGCTTGTTGTGTTTGAGGAAACGGCAACCTTACCCGCGCAAAGTGGCAGTAGTACACAGACAGCACCTACGGTGAGAAAAACGTTACTGCAGATGCCACTACAGCCGAAAAAGCTGGCACAGAGTGTGTGTGTCCCCAGTGAGGTTATTGGTGTATCACTTGACGGATTACTGTTGTTTAATCGGGATATGCGATTTTACCGCAATGTGCCGGAAGAGACACGTATTGGCTATGCGCGCGACGGATTTCCCATATATGGAGTCTATGAAGGGGAAACCGATGCCTGCGGAGGATATGAGCACCCAAGCGGCTACCGCTATGTGGTGTCAAAAGATAGAGATTATGTAATAGGTTGTTTTGTCGCTTCGCCCGCAACATTTGATTGGTAAGCTATGGCAACACTTATTCTGGACATAGAAACCGTTGGTGAGGATTGGGACGAATTGGACAGTGTGACACAAAAAGCACTTACACGGTGGGTTGCGAAAACCGCACGAACTCAAGAAGAATACCAAGTACTCTTGGATGACATACGGAATGGTTTGGGATTTTCTCCATTAACCGGATATATGGTAGCTTTGGGAGTGTATGACTTAGAACGCGCACAAGGTGCGGTGTATTATACCGGAGCGGATACCGGCGTAAGTGAGCAGTACGGTGACTTTGTACTGAAGTCATGCAGTGAACTGCAGATGCTCACGGAGTTTTGGGATGCGGCTCGCAGCTATGACACATTTGTCACCTTTAACGGCAGGTGTTTTGATGCTCCTTTTTTGATACATCGTAGTGCCATACTCGGTGTGCACCCGACAAGAAACTTGATGGAGGGGAGGTATCCCTATCTGCAAAAAACGGTGCGCCATATAGACTTGCAAGACGAACTAACCTTTTATGGCGCTATGCAGCGAAAGGGAAATTTGCACCTGTTTTGTCGCGCCTATGGGATTGCAAGTCCGAAAGAACAAGGGGTGTCGGGGGACGATGTTGCGGAACTTTTTCGCCGGAAAAAGTTCCGCGACATCGCCGTATACAACGCACACGATGTGCGTGCCACTACCGCACTCTATGAAAAATATACGCGGTACTTTATACTACAATCGTAATGAAACAAGTTTTACCACTGCTGGCAGATTGGGCAAATGGTTTTTCGCACTATTGTTTGTAGCGGAGATAACCGACACACAACTGGTATGGTGGTATATACCGATTGCAATACTGTTCTCGCACACACCTGACGTGGATACGCTGCCCGAACTGTTTCATCGCAAAAAAGTTGCCGCTTCCTCTGCTTTTGTTTCCGACCACAGAACCTTTCTACACTATCCGATTATCTCCCTGCCTTTTGGCATTGTATCGGGCTTCCTATTTGGTTTTTGGGGATGGGTGTGGTGTGTAGCACTCATCCTGCACTTGTTAAACGATCTGTATGGTACCGGTTGGGGATTGCCGCTTTTATGGCCTGTAAGCACCCGTCGGTATAAGGTGCTTGGAAGACGTGTGAATCGGCTAAAGTATCTGTTGCAGCAGTCCGGACAGTATCAGCGCCTTCCACACAATGAGCGGAAGCTTTGCTTTGCTGTGTCATGGAGTGCAAAAGAGCTACCCGAGTATATACAAAAATGGGGCATGGAGGACTGGATAGAGAAGATATATATGCGCCTGACATGGATAAGTGGTATTGAGTATCTGCTCTTTATCGGCGCATGTGTATTAGTACTGCGTTTTTTCTATTAGAAATGAGTATACTTTGGGCATGAGTGTGTTTCCAAAAGATTTTTTATGGGGTGAGAGAGGTCTGGGAGACCTTTCGCAAGACTTTGCCAGCTATTTTCTTCAGAAAATAGCGACAAAGTGGACAGTCTCTGTAAGAGACAGCATTATAGTATGAGTATGAAATTTCCAAAAGATTTTTTATGGGGAGCAGCAACCTCTTCCTATCAGGTTGAGGGGTTTAACGAGAACACCGACTGGGCACAGGCGGCAAAACAGGGGAGAGTGCCGTATGCGGGACGTCTTGCCGATCACTATCATCGGTATGAGGAGGATTTTGATATTGCGAAAAAACTGGGGCATAATGCCCACCGTTTTTCCATAGAGTGGGCGCGTATTGAACCGCAGGAAGGCGTGTTTGATCAGGCAGAGATTGAGCACTATCGGCAGGTGTTGCGCGCATTGCATGCGCGCAACATCACTCCCATGGTGACACTGTGGCATTTTACGCTGCCGCTGTGGTTTTCCGAAAGTGGCGGGTTTGAGCGTAAGGATGCACCGGTAGTTTTTGCGCGCTACTGCGCACATGTGGTGCGTGAACTGGGGGATTTGTGTACACACTACGCCACCATGAATGAGCCCAATGTCTACGCTTCCAACGGTTACCTGCGCGGTAGCTGGCCTCCATTTAAGCGCTTTGCGCTGACCGATATGGTGTCTATTACCAACTCGGGACGAGGGTATAAAGCGCGTGCGGAAAAGAGTATCAGCGCTTTGTTTCTGTACAGAAAAGTAATGCGTACTCTTGCAGAAGCCCATAACTGTGCATATGACGCCATCAAAAATGTTGCGCCGGAGAAAAATGTCAGCGTGGTGAAACATGTCATTTATTTTCATGCAAACCGGAACCCGTTTAACATGTTACGGTCATGGGTTGCCAATCAGCTATGGACACATGTATTTATGCGTCGCACCTTTCACAAGTGTGACTCTATCGGCTTAAACTACTATTTTCACAAGAAATTCGGAGACACAGAGGTGTGTGAAAAAACCGATATGGACTGGGATATATATCCGCAAGGATTGTATGATGCACTGCGCATGTTGTGGAAGTATAAAAAACCACTGTATGTCTCTGAGGCAGGCCTTGCAGATGCACAGGACAGATATCGTGCCGCGTACATTCAAACACAGGTGTCCGCAGTTGAGAAAGCATTGTCGGAGGGTATTGATGTATTTGGGCATATGTACTGGTCTTTGATAGATAACTACGAGTGGGCGCTTGGTATTGATAAGAAGTTTGGACTGGTGGAGATTGATTACCAGACGTTGGAAAGGCGCATTCGCCCCAGCGCCTGGGTCTATGCTGATCTGATTAAGAAGCATCGCAAAGACTAGTGTGGACAGAAAGTACGGAAAAAGCGTACAAAAAGTGGGATAATACGTTCATGGCTTGGCTTTTACTTGCTGCCGGCGGGCAATTTTTGAATGCAATTGTGGCAGTGTTGGATAAATATATTGTCACCGATGAGAAGGTGCTACCTCGTCCGTTTGTGTATGCCTTTTACTCTTGTTTAGTGACCGCTTTTTGGGTTGTTGTTTACATTTTTGGGTTTATCCCGGGGTTGAACACTCTGGGTGTGCCACGCTTTGAAAATGTGCAGGCGCCGTCAATTCAAGTGGTGGGTATGTCTTTTTTGGCGGCATATACATTTTTTATGGCACTGGTGTCAATGTACACCGCCCTAAAAGAGGGGGACGCGTCTGACGTCATGCCAGTTATCGGTGCGATATCGGCACTGTCAGCCTTCGGTCTTTCCTACTTGCTTCTGGGTATCACACTCTCCCAAAACTTTATATGGGGTATCGCCTTACTTATTGTAGGTACGCTACTGGTGTCCCAGATTCACTTTACCAAAACATTGGTCCTGCACACGGTCCATAGTGGGTTGTTTTTCGCTTTGCACTACATTGCCATGAAGGGACTCTTTCAAGAAACTTCTTTTGATGATGGGTTTTTCTGGTCGCGTGTTGGGTTGGTTGTCTTTGCACTCTCTTTGCTTCTTATCCCCGCATATTATGAGAAAATCAAACGACAAACAAAAAAGACCACCAAAAAGAGCGGGCTGCTTGTGGTCTTTGCAAAGGTGTTGGCGGGAGTGGCGGCCTTTACACTTTTGAAGGCGACAGACATGGGTGATGTGACAGTGGTGCAGGCACTGGATGGGTTAAAGTATGTGTTCATTATCATATTGAGTATTGCATTTGGACGCTTTCTTCCACAAACTGCAGGTGAAAATCAGTGGAACGCGCAGATTATTTTGCGGAAAGTTCTCTATGTAAGTGTTATTTCCATCGGGTTTGTGATGTTGTTTGTATAGTGTATGAAACGGTACTTGCGTAAAAAATGGTTGCTAGTCACACTAAGTGCGGTTTTGTTACTGGTACTGCTCATCGGAGTACTTTCGTACAAGCCAAAGCCGCAGCGCATTACTTACGGCATGTCGTTTAATACACTCTATGCGCGGGAGTTGGGTTTGGATTGGAAGGAAACTTATGACGCTATTCTGGAGGACTTGGGTGTGCGACAACTGCGGCTTGCGGCACACTGGCCCATGGTTGAGCCCATAGACGACGTATACAATTTTGAAGAACTTGACTATCAAATAGCAAAGGCGCAAGA
>WFTF01000031.1 GCA_015485575.1 Patescibacteria group bacterium
ACATTGGCAAGAGTAAAGGTAATTAAAACCAAAGCAGCCATTCCGACCATAGCGGCTGTCTGCAAACTGTGCGGGCTATAGTCATTACCCTCATGCGGTATAAAAAAGTCTTTTATTTTTTGACGCATATCTTCTTTGTATTATACCATAATTATTATGATATATCAAGCAAACCTATGTGGTCTGTTGTAGAACTATTTCCCGTATCTCCACCAGTCTAGCATACACAATCAAGTTGTTGCTGTATCGCATTTTCCCCCTATCATACTTCCCCGAGCAGGTAATCAATCGCAAGCCTGCATACTCTATATCTCCATACACCTCTTCTGTGGGAAACGCATCTTGTGACGGAAATGACAATTTCTCAACTCTAAAAACAGCAGTGGAGCCATCGTCTCGCACTATAAAAATATCGTCTCCCGCCCGCACCTTGCGCAGATTCCATAGCACTGCCGGACCTTGGTATGAGTCCACATGTCCAAGCACCACTGCAGGACCCACCTCACCGGGGATTGGTCCGTACTTGTAGTATGCTACTGTTTGATATGAGCGCGGCACTTCAATTTCATTATTGCGCTGCAGTCCCAGTGGAGATTCAAACTCTGCATCAATATCCACTGAAGGAATATTGAGACGTACCGGTATGGGAGTACCGCTCATTGTCACATCTTGAGTAACATCAACTTCCAGAGGACCGATATCGGTAACATAAAAGGTGGACTGCACATACAAAAAGCGCATCATAAATAACGCACCAACGCTCATGCCCAACAGCCCAAACGCCAGCATGCGTAGATGCCGGCGCAGGTTTCTGTACGTATATCCTCGTAACATGTCCTTACACTGATTTGCGTGTTGCAAAAATCACAACCAAACTCAAGAGTAGTATTGCCACCCAGAAGAAAGCAAGATCACGTTGCGTTGTTGCTCCCCCAAAGCCGGTGTTGGGAGCGCCCGCAGGAACAATACTCACTTGCTCTCCCAAAACCCGTGGAATTGGTTGCGGTGTTTGCGGAGCGGCACCGCCTCCGCCAGCCTGTACTGTCGGTACATCACGATTTATCCTCCTTCCTTGTCCGCCTCCGGAACTTGCCTTGGTTTGCACTTTTACCGTACACACTGCGGTACTACCTGCATTGTCGGCGGTCAGTGTGTATGCACTACTCCCTTGTACTACGACCGTGGTCGTGCCTGATGTGGCAACGGTGCCAATTCCGTTGTCAATCGTCACCGTGTTCGCGTCAGCTGTACTCCAGGTGAGCATGACCGTATCACCAGGATTTACCACACTGCGGCTTGCGTCAAAAGTGCAACTTGGGGTTTGCGATACCGGTGCGGGTGCGCCAACAAATACATTACCGAAATTATAAGGACCCCCCGACACGGGAGTCTGTGCTTGTGCCACCTTTACAAACAGCGAGAGGGGGAAGAATGCCGCCAACGGCTGGTCAGTAAAATCATCCGGTACGGTGATTACATACGTAGTTGGTGTTGGATATACCTGCTTCCACCCTTCTTCAAGTACCTCAGAGAGTGTCCATACACCCTCAGTCACCTCAAAAGAAAAGTATCCCGACGCATCGCTTTGTGTTTGGAGCGTAGTAGTTCCATTAACCAATTGCAGTTCCCATCCTTCCAAAAACTCCTCATCCTCATCTATCCGTCCGTTTTCATTTGCATCATGCCACACATAGCCGTCAATCAAATACACCGGAGCCGGAACAGTATAGACACATGATCCATCGTCTTCTGTTGCCAACATGTCGTAATTGTCCGCTTCAACATCGGTGCACCCGTATACCGGTGTCGGCGGAGGAGGTGTTAACGGACGCCACTGGTTGTTGGCGTCACACACATTTGCCGATGTGTCATCTGCAGTGACGGTCATAGTGGTGGACATACCGGTTGGTGTATTGTCACAACCGTATCCCGACCACTTTACCGTCCAGTCTGCAGGCACAAAACCCGGTGGCCCCATTTCCGTCAGTGTGTAATCACCCTCCGGCAACATAATGCTGCCCATAGCGGTATCGGGGGTAAAGGGGCTTAAGGTGACCAGCTCATCGTAGCCATTACCCACCACCGAAAACGAAAACTGATCAGCAGTATAGCCGTCTGGTTGAATGTTGTCGCTTATGTTTTTTGTCAGTATAAACGCATAGGTACTGACGGTGTTTGTCGCGGTATCTTCAGCATACGCGTACGGCAAAAAGGAGAAAAACATCGCAAAAAAACTGACGCATACAAAAGCAGCAATACTCAGAACAACTATATTGAAACGTGGTATATCTAAAGTCATACAATAACGAAACTAGCAATGCTTATAAACGTTTTGATTCTAGTGGCACATCCGCACCTTCTGCTCTACGCACCATACACCAGCTGCTGCAGCAGAACAATTGACAAACAACGGCAATATGTCCTGTTTTAGCGGAAAAAGCCAAACACCTTTTTAACAAATCCACCCAAGAAACCTTTTTTCTTCTGCGGAGCAGGCTTGTCTTCCGGTACTGTCTCCTGTTCCGGCTCAGGTTGTGACTCTTCCTGCTGTACCTCTTCCTGCAATGGTGACTTGGAAACAGCTGGTGCTGTCGGAGCACTCACCACCTTTGGTTTGGTATACGGCACAACAGCCGGCGCGGGCGGTGTCACAGAAGTTGTCTGAGGTTTGGAGGTGGATACACCGGCAACACGCGGTGCGGCGTAACCCGCAAGTGTCAACGTGCGTACACGACTTGGCACCGTAAAGGTGTAGTCACCACCAAAGGCAATGTTCTCTTCATCGTTGGCGCGTATACGATAGGTGTAGACGACCCCTTCTTGTAATCCCGTAATAATCATGAGATGTTTTGTTTTTTTATCTTGGAACATGAAGCTCTTTTGCGCATAGCCAAAGTTTGGTTTGGTTACGTTAAACGGTGTGGAAGTTGCCCCTCCATACAGAGGGCTGTAGTACACGCGAGCTGTAGACGAGGTAGACGTTTCCCATGTGACCAACGCCGAAATTTTACCGTCTGCTCCCGGGAAGTATGCCAACACACCCACATTTCCCACAGCAAGAGCCACTCCTTCAATCACAATGGTATGTACCGCATCATCCAGTTTCAGTGGTCTACCACCTTGCGCTTTGGTGGTGGAACTGCGGTATGCCTCTATACGGGCGGTGTTGGTGTAGCGACCGCTTGGTGTTTTGATATCGTATGCGGTAGTGTAGCTGAGCGTAATCTCCTCCCCGGGGAGAATGGTGCCCAAGTCCCACGACTGCTCACTGATTACAGCACCGATTGGGTTACGCAATGTGTCATAGACGACCGCATCATACGCCGCACCACCTCCGTTGCGTACTTTAATGGTGTAGTCCACAAACTCGCCCGCCTTAATAATTCTGCTGCGGGGCACATCCGCTTCCTTAGTAATGAATAACAGTGGTGCCGCGTCCGGATCAACCTCTTTGGTATACCTGTCTATACTTTTTGTTTTTGCACGACTACCACCTCCTCCACCTCCTCCGGAGTTGCCGGCGACAGGCGTTGTATTTGTGGCTTCTTCTGTGTCTTCTGTGCTATTCGGGTCCCGAGTGGCAGTATCATCCTGTGGCGTATTGGAAACAGTGTTTGGATCTTCAAACACAAGCGTAAACGTCAAGAGTGACGAGTTGTCCGATTCGTTGTTGTCGCTTTCGTCGCTCTGAACTGACGCAATGGCCATGACGGTACTGCTGCCATACGGCAGGTCATCGTTTACCACCGCTTGCAATGTATGTGTCACCGAAGCACCGGGTGCAATGGACCCCAGTGGTACAGTTTGCTGCGTTGCGTTGTTACCGCCTCGTGCATTTTGCAGTGTCTGCCGCAAGGTAACATTTTGTGCGGGCGTATCACTGTTGTTGGTGATGGTGTATTGGTATGAAACTAAGTCACCGGGTTGTAGTGCGGATACATCCTCAACAATGGTACCGGTCAGAGATAAATCCGTCTGTGCGAAGGTTACATTACCATCAAAGTCACCAAACACGTTGATAACTGCCAGCGTCCAGTTGGTACCGATCACGTTTGTGTTGACTATATTGAGTACGTTGGCACTTGCATAAGCGTCCCCCGTTTTAATGGAACCCACCAACCCATCAATGCTATTCTCACCGGTCACCGCGTCAATGGAAACGTCGTTGGTAACCGTTGCTGTATTCGTATCGGTGATATATGCACTATAGGAATCAACATCGTACGGCAGCAGTGTGGACGGCACAATTTCTGCGTCTTCGTTGTAGATAAGAATACCGTCGGGAGTCCACTGCCATGTAAGTCCGTCCGGAAGCCCGATTACATCCCCACTCCAAACGCCGTGCACGCGTATGAGCAAGTAAAAAGAGTCCCCTCCGTAGATGTTGGTGTTGACCCTGTTTACCACATTTGACTCCGACTCACCGGCTCCGGTTTGGATGTCGGAATCAAACTGAGTAGTGGCAGTATTGAGCCCCGTTTCAGCATAGGTTTCCAGATTATTTTCCACCACCCCGTCGTTGCTATTGTTGATGGAAATGGTCACCTCCTCCGCGTTTTCGGTCTGTGTCATACCATTTGGACGTCCGAAAAATGCCTTGAACAACTCTTCGGTAGGCAGCATGAGATCACCAGATAGGTCACCCATGGCGTTTAAAGCAAGCAGGCGATAGTTGGAGTCTATGATATTTGCATTTACGACATTGATTATATTCGCCCCACCGTATGCATTGCCCGTTTCAATACTTGCGTAATCACCCTCTGCCGTATTTTCTCCGGTTATCGCTTTTATGGTCGCGGTGTTGGTCACAACCGCATCGTTATCTTGGGACAAATTATAGATAATGTCTTCGGACATGCAGGAAAGTAGAGTACAATCGTCTGCCAATGCTTTTGTTTGCTCGGGGTTCGGGAAAAAGAAGTTACGCAAGTCCAAGGACTCTCCGGGTACCACCTCAGTATTCCTCAAATAGAGAAAGCCATCCGAGTTCACTATGTTGGAATTGACAACATTTGCAACGTTCAAGGCGGAAAAGGCGTCCCCTGTGTATATTTCAGAGGCACTGGTAGAAAGAGCGGTATTGTCACCGGTATTGGAAAGAATAGTACCCGAGGTATCCACCACTGCCTCATTCGTACCTGTTGCACTAAATGTATAGGTATCCAAGTCTCTGTTGGGATCGCCGGTATTGATACTTTTGAGATTGCTTGCGTTTACGTCGGTATCAACCTCTCCTTTAGCTTGCGCATCGCCGGTATCTATTCGTGTATTGCGACCGGTGCGAGCAATACCTCCCGTACTGTCTTCCGGATTGTCCTCAACGGCACTGTCTCCTATATCGTTTTCGGTTTTGACCGGCAATGGACTTTTACTCGGAGCTTCTCCATCTGCTCCCGGGCTACCCGTTGTGCCCTGTGTGCCATCGGAACCGGCTTCCTTTTTGGTTCCATCTTCCCCAGTGTCACCTTCCCCTGTTACAGGCGTACTACTTGCTGTTTGTGCCGTGCTACTTGCGGTCTGCCCATCGGCGGCATCACCCTGCCCGTTGCTACCATCTGAGCCGACATCCGTACTAGGTGCAGTGCTACCGTCTGTACCACTATCCGTATCCCCTCCAGGCATCCCATTGTCAGATGTGCTCGCGGTGTCACTGTCAGAGGCAGTTGTGACGGGTGTATCAGTATCGCCAGTGCCGGTGTCTGTGTTTGTATTTTGTATGTCATTCTGCTGTTGCGTTGTCGGCACATCTTGGGCTGTACTACTTGCGCTGGTGTCCGCATGAGACTCTTGCGTATCCTCTTCGTTTGGTGATGTGTCAGGGGAGCCATCGTTCAATGCAGAGGTGGTGGCATCAGTGGAGCTGGCGGTCGTGGGAGCAGTATCTGTCGTCGTATCGTTCTGGGCAAAAGCAAGCTGCGGAGGTTGTGTGGAGAAAACCAAAACCACCATTACCATGACGCTGACTGTTGCGCGTGCAATGTGTGTTACTTTAGAGTGAAATACCCACATAGGAAGTTAAAATTAAACGAATAGAATAAAGAGCTTGTATGATCTCACGAAAACGTACAAGTGCCTCCTGGCTTTCAGTAATGTCCTCCACATTCGCGACTCCCCGTACCGCCTGAGACTGCGGAAGCGATGTGGTCGCACCGCTGAGGGGCCGCATACTGTCCCACGCTGCCTCTGTACTACTGCTGAACGTACTGATCAGTACACTTGCATCGTCAGTGGTGCCACCTACATACTTACGCGACACGGCATCTCCCATGCGCACCACAGAAAACCCACCGCTTGCTCCCGACACACCGTCTGCACCGTCCGTCCCGCGTGCACCGTTGCGAGCACTACTCACTTCAACAGCAGACTTGCCTCCCGTAGTGACCGTATTGGTGATGATTGTCACCGTGGACACACGGTCGGTTGCTACTGCGGAGTCGGACGCGAAAACTAAATTCACTGTACTAAAAGCAAACATAAAGACAATTGACATTGGTAGTACTTTGTCGTGTATCAAGTGCATACCCTCTTCGTAAAGTCTGGAACCCACTTCCAAACCTTACGGGAAGGTTCCTCGGTGCGACATACCGAGAAACATAATCCCGTACATTGGCGCGTCCTGCGCGCTCAATGCGACGTCAGTGTATTAGCGACGTACCACACGTGTAACGTTGCGGTTTACCACATTGGTTACCTCGCTCCAAGCATCTGCACGTCCGGTGCGTACGGTTCCACCGTCACCACCGTCACCTGCGTTCCCTCCTGAAGCTCCGGTACCGGTATTACCACCAGCTCCGGCGTCACCGCTGTCACCGCCGGCACCACCCTCTCCGGTTGTGCCGCCATGACCGCCGTTGCCGCCATTGCCGCCGTTTTGTGCGGCGTCAGAACCGTCAACGTCACCATTGGCGTTACCTCCGTCTCCGGCATCACCGCCGTCGCCGGCACCTTGGGTGTCACCGCCCGGTGCGACGTTCACACTGGAACCGCCGTCACCTGCATCGTCGCCACCGTCGCCGCCATTGCCGCCGCGTCCGCCGTCATCACCTTCTGATTCGTTATCTCCGGTGTTTGCACCTGACGCGACAAGGGTACCCACTTCAGCACCATTTGCATTTGCAACAACGGCTTCGGTTTCGTCAAGATCCGCGTCTCCCGCGTCACGAACAACGGTAGTTTCGTTGTTGTTTACGTCGTTAGACACTTTTGCGGTTGAAACGGCCTCGCCGGTTTCAATGGTTCCACCATCGCCACCGTCGCCGGCATCACCACCGTGACCACCAGCGCCGGTACTACCGCCGGCACCTCCTGTTCCGGAGTCACCGCCGTCTCCGCCGTCGCCGGTGTTACCACCGCGTCCGCCGGTACCACCGTTGCCGGCACTTTGTGTACCGTCAACTTCATCGTTACCGACTGATCGAGCGTTCCCACCATCGCCACCATAGCCGCCGTCACCGGCTCCTTGAGTGCTGCCTCCTGGTGCGAAGTTCACGCTTGAACCACCATCACCTGCGTGGTCTCCACCGTCGCCGCCATTACCGCCGCGTCCGCCGCGGGCACCGCGGGAGGTGTTACCACCGGTGTTAGACTCTGAAACAGCTGCGGTTATAACAACAGCGCTGTTTTCATTGACAACCAGTACTGAGTCATCTTCATGTGCCGCTGCCGGTAGTGCAAAAAATGCAAACGCCATGGCAGGCAATAAAGCAACTGCGGTTGTCTTTTGTATTGTTGTAATTGTCTTCATACAGTGTTTTAAATTTGTTAATGATTTTTAATATGTGCATGAGAAAGGGTTTCTCATATGCCCCCTGATCTGGTCTGTAAAACCCTACGGGAGGGAAACTATCGACCCGTTGAATTGCACTGGTATCAGTACAATTCACGTACAGCCGGACATCTCAGATATCCGGTTGTATGTGTACTCTACTGCAATGCGATCCGGAGATATTCGGGCATGCAAAAAGCCGCTTTTTTATACTAGGAAAAAAGCGGCTTTTGCGAGTTCTGAGTTTTGGATGTAGTAAGATGGGTACAATTTTTCACAAAGTAACGCATGGAAAGTGACGCACCATTCAGTTCCCCCTCCAAACAATGTACAGAGACATTCTATGCCCGCTTGCGCAATTGTCAACAAAAACCGTGCAGTATAATACATTGGCTTTTATTGTCAATACACCTCACTCCGTTGCAACGGTATACTCAGGTAACAACCTGTCCATACAGGATCGACCAGACCAGGGGAATGAATTTTACCAAGTACGGTAAAATTGTGGCTGGTCGATCCTGTATGGATATGTTGTCTATGTTCCAAGAAGAAAAAGAAGGCTCTATGCCTTCTTTTCCATACCAACTGCAGTTATATACCATAACACGAAGAAATGCAACGTCTGCGGGAGGTAGTCCGCCAGCATACGTAACTGTCGCTAGAAGTGCATCCGTTTCACTGCAGCGATCTCACCGCACACTCCGCTGCTGTCAGTATCAGTACCCGTAACACCGTACACTTCCCTCTCTATCCCCTTTACACGTTCCGCTGCTTCCTTATGTGTATACATACGTCCAATAAATAGCTGACGCTGTTTTTTCATCTCTTGCACATCTACGTCAGACCCAAACAGCCACGGAAACACGCCGCAGGCATAAAAGATATTTTCAACCATATTGGTGGTGGTTCCAAGTATGCGCACCCGCTTCCCTGATAGCAGCAGATCCAGATCCGAACCCGATAATTCGGTGGTGTTCACCTGCCACAGATCTTGCTTGTTCTCGGTACGTACATACACAAAAGTGTCATCCTCGCCGGCATCTTGCAGACGGCCCAGTAAGCGACCTTCCTCCGGTTGCTGCCATATTTTTTCTTCAAACTCTTCATATGATTCATACATCGGCACTATTTTTGTGATACCAACATCAATCAAATAACCGACTTTGAAGAAGTGCAGCACAACGCCTCCCACAACACTTAAAACAATACTGCTAAAAATAATACCGCCCATTGAATACAGGTATCCTCGTTTGGTACGCCGGACGTTAATATACGCAAGCACTATCATGCTCACAAACAGCGTGAGCCAAAGTGTCGGCAGTATCTCTAGAACAAAATCCACAACGCGATCATGAGTTGCTTCATACAGTGCGAATCGCGCATAGTTTCCCACATATAATATAACCGCAAGTGCAAGAGCACCCAGTACAACCGTACTCAACCACGCCACCCAAATGCTATATTCAACACAAATAAACCACCACTTACTTGCCGGCTGCACCTGCTCTGTACGAATGCGCTTCATCACTCGCTGTGCGAGCGTGCTGCTTGGCTTATTTTCTGTTGTTTGTATGTCTTTATGCATAACCTACTACTTACTATATGTGTACTTGTGTATCGTCTATCAGCTTTTTCAAACGCTGTTTTCCGCGATAAATGCGCGTCCCCACCGATCCTATGGGGATCTTTAATATGTCCGATATTTCCTCATACTCCTTATGTTCAAAATAACGAAGGACAAGCACATCGTAGTATTTGCGCTCCAATTGAGAGAGTGCTTGCGCCAATATCTCTGCATTCCGCCGCTTATCAAAACGCAGCTCCGAACTGTCTTCTTTTGCCATCTCGCGCAGCAAATGTTCATCACCCTCATCAATCAAGTGTCCCTCAGGGCGTACCTGTTTCTTCCTATAAAAAGAAATGGCTTCGTTGTGCGCAATACGATAAATCCAAGAGGAGAAAGAAAGAGTGGTGTCAAAGGCGTTCAGATTACGATACACTTTGAAAAAAATTTCCTGCAACACATCCTGAGCATCTTCATGATTGCGTATTCCTAAACGGCGCACATACCGAAACAATTTCTCCTCGTAGCGCATCACAATGTGCTGAAAAAACGACTGGTCACGCAATACCATTGACACTATTTCTTCGTCACTCATAGAAGTGGGGTGTGACATTGCCCCTATGGTACGTGATTTTTATAAAAATCGCACGTTTGCATCACAGCAATGCTACGTTAAAATATACGCATGTACCACAAACATATTTCATACATCATTATCGGATTCTTTATATCCGTGTTGCTGGCAACACCGCTTTCAACCTACGCATACTACACAACCGCTCAAAATGCGATACGCCTTACAGACAACATCGCTCTCTATACCATAGACTTCACCTTTGGTTTTCCCGACCGAGATGTATATATCCCCATTGCCACCAAACGGGACATAGAAAATAACCCGCAGAACCCATATATGGGATACACCTTTTACACCAGTACAGGTGGAGACCCGACTGTCGGTACTGCAGCGGGATTGGTACTCAGTAGCGCAGACATAGAGAACAACATGTATAAAGTACCCGCAGGTGAACGTGGATACTTCACTCTGGTGGTGTTTCTCACTCTGGATCCGGAAGCGGACCCGAAAGCAAAATATGGGCTGCAGGTAAGCAAT
This sequence comes from Patescibacteria group bacterium, assembly GCA_015485575.1. Classification (GTDB taxonomy): domain Bacteria; phylum Patescibacteriota; class Minisyncoccia; order Phycocordibacterales; family UBA918; genus OLB19. The sequence goes on from WFTF01000031.1 coordinate 10,444, forward strand.
CTCCCATTCATCACACAAGAAGGAAACACGATTCAACGCTTTGGACTAAACAAGCACGAACTCCAAGCATATAAAACCAAAAAGGTCGGACTGTTACCTCAAAAACGTCTGTAGAAAAAAGTGACCTCAAACGGAAGTCGCTTTTTTCTACACATGCTTCCCTGCCACATAGCCGGTAGTCCAGCATAATTGCAGGGAAAAACCTCCGCTTGGTCTGTTGATATGCAACACGTCTCCGGTAAAGAAAAGGTTATCTTTCTTTTTTGAGCGCATGGTTCTAGTATCCACCTCTGTCAAATCCACTCCCCCATCTGAAATAACCGCCCAGTCCAATCCCATGGTACCTGTTATGGTAAGAGGCATTGCTTTCATGCGATCCACTAACGCATGACGGGCCTCTCTTGAAACACTGTGTACACGCATATGCAACAACGACTCGGGAAATTGTGCGGCGACAGCTGGTGCCATACCCTTCGGCACAAATTCCTGCAGCACATTGCGCAATTCCTTATTTTTGTGGATATTAAACTCCTCAAGTACCCTTTTGCGCAGTATGTTCACCTCAGTATCGGGATACAGGTCAATAAATGCGCGCACCGATCCGTTTTTAAGAAGCTGTTGCACCTGATGTGAGGCGTTGAGAATAAGAGGGCCTGACAAACCGAAATGTGTAAACAACAACTTCCCCGTACGTGAAAAACGCTTCTTCTTGTTCCCACTTGGGTCACAAAAGGTAATTTTCATAAAAGATAAGGTTACCCCTGATATATCCTTCACCCACTGCTCTGATACCTGCAACGGTACAATGTTTGGACTTGGATCGTGTACCGTATGACCAAGGTCCCGCAGTATGGATACTGCGTCACTACTTGCGCCTGTTTGCTGCGCCTGAGCGGACCCTCCCGTTGCCAACACAAACGAATCAGCAGAGTATGAGCCTTTACTGGTTCTTACTCCCACGATATGCTCCTCGTCGTTCAGTATAAAATCCACAAATCGCGTTCCCATGTGAAGCGTAACACCATTTTTCGTTACGAATTCCTTCAGTGCACGAGTCACATCTGTCGCCTTTTGTGATGCGGGAAAGGCACGCTTGCGCGCTTGGACCACTATGGGCACTCCGCGCTTTTCAAAAAAAGCACGTGCGTCTTGCATAGCAAACTGTGAGAAAGGGGAATAGAGAAACTTTGCCGCCTCACCATAGTGCGCAAGCAACGCACGGGTATCTTCTTCGGCATGCAGTATATTACACCGTCCTCCACCGGTAATATCCAACTTCTTACCAAGCTGCTTGTTCTTTTCCAATAGCAAAACTCTCCTACCGTTTTCCGCGGCAGTACCGGCAGCCATCATTCCCGATGGACCTCCACCAATAACAATAACGTCATAGTGCGGACCTATATGTTCCCGATTGCTTGACATGAACAAAAAATAATACCATAATAGCATCTCAAATCAAGGTGTGGCACTCCCATACCGGCAACCGAATAAACCACATCAAACAACAAAACAAAGTGAGATATGAACAATTACCCCATACGAGTCAATAAGTACATCGCGCAACAAGGATGGGCTTCACGACGTGAAGCAGATACCCTTATAGAAAAAGGGCTTGTTTTGGTAAATGGTAAAAAAGCTCAAGTGGGGCAAAAGGTTAGTCAAAATGATGCAGTAGAGCTAATCAAAAACCCAAAGGAAAAGGTATATCTCGCCTACTACAAAGGGAGGGGTATCATCACTCACTCCCCCGACCTCTCCAAGGGAGAGGTGGACATCATGACACAACTGCGGCGCACGCGAAAAGATGTGGATCTAAGCGATGTACACCCTGTAGGTCGCTTGGACAAAGACTCAGAGGGATTGATGATTCTTTCCAACGATGGACGTATTACCGGTCCCCTGCTTGACCCGGATGCAGAGCATGAAAAAGAGTACGAGGTCACCGTAGACAAAAAAGTAACCGGCATACTGATCAATAATATCCGCAAAGGAGTCAATATTGAGGGATATCTCACCAAACCCGCTCAAGCGGAAAAAAGTAAAAAAAATCCAAACAAGCTGACCATTATCTTAACCGAAGGGAAAAAACATCAAATCAGACGCATGTGTGCCGCCTGCGGATATCAGGTGCAATCACTCAAGCGAGTGCGCATTGCCAACATACTTCTCGGCACACTCAAGCCTAATCAGTATAGAAAAATTACCGGATCGGAACTAAAAGCATTTCTACAAGAGTTGGATATAGCCGCGTAGTGCGATATATCGCACTACAAATACCTACTCTCAGAAACTCGTTTCGACATATCGAAACAATACCTCTACACGGTGGCAGACGGGACATACTCACTTCCTCTCTTTTTTTCGTTCACTTTCCTTGAGGTATCGCTTACGCAAGCGAATGGACTGTGGGCATACCTCCAGATATTCATCATCCTGCATAATTTCCAACCCCATTTCAATACTCAGCGGCTTTGCCGGAGTGAGCTTGATAGCATCATCACTTCCGGCGGCGCGTACATTGGTTAAGTTTTTTCCCTTTGTCGGGTTGACCACCATTTCTTCACCCTTGGCGGTGTTGCCAATGACCATACCTTCATAGACCTCGGTGCCGGGAGTTATATACAGCTCCCCACGGTCCTGCAATCCAAACAGAGCAAACCCCAGCGCCTTACCACTTGCCATGGAGACCATTGACCCCACCTTGCGTTTCCTGATTTCCCCCGCGTGGGGACGAAAACCGATTACCTGTGATGCAATAATCCCCTCTCCTTTGGTGTCAACCACAAATTGGTTTTTGTATCCAAGTAATCCTCGTGTCGGACCCTCAAACAGCAGGCGAACCTGCTCTCCGGCGGGAAGCATCTGCTGCATGATAAAACCACGATTGGATAAACGCTCAATAACCACCCCTTGAAACTCAGCGGGAACATCAACGGTCACCTCTTCAAACGGCTCGGACTTCACCCCGTCTATTTCCTTGATAATCACCTGTGGTTGCGAGACAGACAGTTCGTAGCCTTCTCTGCGCATATTTTCCAACAGCACAGAAATATGCATTTCTCCACGACCGTACACTTTGAAACTGTCACCATCTTCTTCCACCTTCAGACCGACATTGATTTCCAGTTCCTTTTGCAGGCGTTCCCCTATCTGTCGTGAGGTAACATACTTGCCCTCGCGCCCCGCAAACGGTGAGCTGTTCACCAAAAAGCGCATGCTGATAGTCGGTTCGTCTACCTCAATGGCAGGCAATAGTGGTACATCTTCACAATCAGTAATCGTGTCTCCTATGGTGGCATCACTCAGCCCCGCAATAAGTACAATATCACCGGCATACGCCGTATCCAACTCCACCTGATGCATCCCCTGATATCCGGAAACCCGTACCACCTTCCCCGTACTGACACCGTATCCGTTTTTTACAAAAACCCGCTGTCCGTTCGTGACTTTTCCTTCATATATGCGCACTACCGCAAGCCGACCGAGAAAGTTGTCATAGTCAAGATTGAACACTTGCGCGCGCAACGCATCCCCTTCCGTGTATCCTTTTGCCGCGGGAACACTTTCCAAAATCGTATCCAGAAGCGGACCAAGGTCTACCAAATCGTCTTCCATGCGTCTTTTTGCAGCCCGATCGCGCCCGATGGTGTAAACTGTTTCAAACGATGATTGGGCATCGTCGGCACCCAGTTCCAAAAAGAGTTCCAACACCTGCTCTTCACAGCGATCCGGATCTGCTGCAGGCTTATCTATCTTATTGATGACCACAATGGGCTGTAATCCCAATTCCAAAGACTTCTTGAGTACAAAGCGGGTCTGAGGCATAGGTCCTTCCTGCGCATCAACCACCAACAGCACCGAATCAATGCTCCGCAGCACCCGCTCTACTTCGGAACCAAAGTCGGCATGCCCCGGAGTGTCTATAATGTTTATCTTTGTCCCTTTATACTCAACCGAAGCGTTTTTCGCATATATGGTAATACCTCGCTCCTTTTCAAGTGCGTTACTGTCCATTGTCTGATCACCTGCGCTGGCACCGGTATACTCCATTAACCCATCGGTCAATGTGGTTTTACCATGGTCCACATGTGCAATAATGGCAATGTTTCTGGTATCTTGACTCATAAATATGAAAAATAAAATACCGCAGCGAGCCCTGCGGCCATCCACAGCACCCAAGCATAACACGTTACTTACCACTGTCCAGCGTGCTTGCAAACAAGAAGAAGTGTGTCCTACGGTAACAATGCTTCTTTTTCCGTTTTGGACAGCTGTTTAATCTCCCACTCACGCTTGCAGGCCGCACTGCGACTTTCGTGCGCTTCTTGGTACACTACCGCTACGGGCCGTCGGGCGCGGGTGCACTTTGCACCCGCGCCCGATGTCTCCCCTTGCCCATTATGCTCTGCGACACGACGTTGCACATCGGTGGTCACACCGGTGTACAACCTACCATCAGCACAGCGCACCATGTACACAAACCATTTGCTCATACGCTATATAAACGGTAGATAGGGAATATCAAAGTAGGTACCGGTAAATGCATAATAGGCATAATAGGCGAACGCGGCTGTGGCAAGGAGGATTATGATAAATTTAAGCATATCTTTTTCTACGATACAGAAGGTATATCAGCAAACCCAGTAACAGAACGGTAACCGGCACATAGTAAAACGGGGATTGTAGTACCGCAAATGGTGATTTCTCAAAAAAACGCTTCACTGCATAAGTGTCTGCCAGTGTCTTGAAGTACCCACGCCTTTCCGTTACTGCCGCATCATCTCCTTTTTGCACCAGCAGTACGTACTTACCGGTATTCTCAACCGTACTCACCTCAATAATATACTCTCCCGCTTCCAGTTGTTGATCAAAACTGCCACCCAACAAATAGGAATCTCCGGTACTGCGATCAACCATCGGCGTCCATTGCATATCTTGAAACGGTATGCGCGCCACTTCAGACACACCTCGCTGCTCTCGTTTGACGATTATCAGTGACTTATTTTTTTCACTGCCTACCATGTCCGGAATGGCAATTTGTACAAACAGACGGGAAGGCTCTTCCAAAGGTACGGTGAAGGAATGTGGAAATGACTGTAGTTCACCATAAAAACTATATAAGACACCTGTCTGAGAAACGATCGGGCGATCATCAACCGTCTTTGGCTGCATAAACGTCGGTACATACGCAAAGAGCTGGGATGGGACAAGAAAGAACACTACAAAAAGCAATACACGCATACAGCAGTATCATACCAGACAAGTAGCCGTCTACCCACCTGTCTTTTCACTGGTTGCATGAAATTGATTGTAGAGCCATTCCCTTAGAATCTCATTTAACCCTTCCTCCAACAAAGGAGAGGTGGGTGTGGTGGTGGCAAGCCGAGTCCATAGTGGATAAAATTGTGTTGCCAATACCGAATCCTTGAAGACCGTGTTGCAAGTGTCAAAAATATATGACTCTCCGTTATAGACCAAATTATACATATAGTTTGTGTCATATATTCTCGAACAGGCGCCAAAAGACCGCTTCTCAAGTGCGCGTAAATCTACCGCTGCAATATATGTCAGCAAGCTGTCAAATCGATCTTTACCCAATCTTCCCTCTACCACCTCTTGTCTGCCATTTTTAACATATGTTGCAATATAGGTATAAGTGCGGTCACTACGTAACTCAAAAGACGGACACACTGAATCACCCCTGTTACACTCTCCTCGCTGTGCTCCGCGCAAAAGAAAATCTATCTGTGTTTCATCGCCATCAAAACGTACTTGTGAGTAGTTTGGAACAAAAACAGTGATATACAAGTATGCACCCACAAAAACCCCCATCAAAAACGTTGAGCCAAGCACAGTGTATGTCTTTAAGTCCATAGTATTGTATAGTATAGCAATATTTCTTGTCTTCAAGGTGCATTATGCGGTATGATACTGACCACACTGGAGAAGTGACTGAGTGGATAAAATGTATGGAGTACAATTTATCCGAAGGAGGACTTTAGGCTCACATAAAATCCAGAGCGGAGAGATGGCAGAGTGGTCGATCGCGCATCCTTGGAAAGGATGTATACGGGAAACCGTATCGGGGGTTCGAATCCCCCTCTCTCCGCCCTGGATTTTATTGCATGACATCGAAGGGGTTGCCTGATATTTTATGAGCAAGGCAAAATAAAATAGCGACAACCTGTACTGAACATGTAATGTTTGAATCCTGCCTTCTCCGCAAATTGAAACTACTCACGCTGAGTGCGTGAACATACCATGGTATGTTCATTCGTTCTCGTAAAAGGTTTGCGCGAAGCGCACAATCTCACCGCTTTGATTTTGAGGTATATATCATTGAAGTGGATGTGCGACAATCGGTGCTAAGGAGAACCTCCATTCCACCGGCGGAAACGCGAAAAGATGACCTATATTACTTTTTGGTAACAAAGGTATGAAAAAGCATCCCGCTGTTTTTGAGAAACAGCGGGTGCGTATGATGCCAAAATCAGAAGCAAAATCCTATTTCATCTCAATAGTCCACGGACCACCGGCAGTGACTACGAACACATAATTGTCACTAAATACGTTCTCATATTCAACGTCAGCTTCCACAGGACCAAGATCATTCACCAGATATCGTGTACTGTTGCCATTTTGATCCATCAATGTAATAGAAAAGTTACTGTTACCGGAGTACGTTGCGCGAAAGGCAATGAGCCCCTCCTCTAGGAAAAACGTATCTGTCACCGTATCTCCGGTACCCTCAAATGTCGTTGGAGTCTCTGCGGGTTCCAACTGTTTTTCCGGTTGAGAAATGTCAATCTCCCAACGTCCGCCGTCCACTTTGATGAAATAATCGGTTTTATCTGCCTTAAACGCAATCTCCCCGTTGTACGATTCTGCAGCTGCATACGCAACGCTGCGGTATGCGCCCGTGTACCCTTCTCCCGAATCTATTGCACCATTTTCATTTTCATCTTTCAGTACTTCAAACGAAAATGTATCATTCGGTCCGGTCAGGTTTTTAGCGCGTATAATGGTCAATCCTTCCCGAAGGGATATGGGTCCCAGCATCTGTATCCCCTCCCCTTCATAGACATAGGTGCCATTACGTGTGTCAGTGCTACCTGCAACTGTGTCCCCACGTTCAACACTTTCAGTTTCGGCACTCTGTTGTGGCATCTGGACGGATTGCTCCTGCCCCAATGATGCACCAAGCGCTATTCCAACTACAAACGTGATCGCACTGATGATTACTATTTTTGCATTCATAGTACATGATAGTTTAGATGCTAATATATCCACACCTTAACATAAAATACATTGCCAATAAAACACATAAAAGCGCTTCAAAAACACTTTGTCAGATAAGCAAATAGCGTATAATGACAAAATTAATCAATATCATAGGAGGATATACATAATGAAAACCATATACACAATTCCAATCACAGTTGTCTTGAGTTTTATGTTCTTTTCACCGCAGGCACAAGCGGCAGAGTTAAAACAGCTGGCCGAACAGCTTGTCAATCTCACCGTGAAGGAAGTGACAATACCACAGCCGAATGATTGCAAAGAAAACCTATCAAAATGTATTAAGCAAATACAGGGTGTTGAGAAAACAGATATCCGGCGCAGTATGCCACTCTTCAAAAAGCTGATGCAGCAGCAACACGAGCATCTAAATGAGCAATTGCGTGGTATCCGAGAGGGTGGCAGGACAGTAGGAGCGGGACAAGTGATGGAAACGGCACAACGATAGACGAAAAACTCTGTATATCAAAAACAAATCCGCACTTTTGTGCAGATTTGTTTTATATATCTCCTATACATCCATTGCACGCAATTTTGCAATACGATCCGCAGCAGGTGGATGTGTCTGGAATAATCCCCCGATACGTTGCGCAATAGTTCGTTTTTGCGTACCCGCAAAGGGATCGGATATAAATAAATGTGCAGTTGCGTGCGACGCTTTTTGCATGGGACGTGACGATCCGGAAATCTTCTCCAAGGCGGATGCAAGTCCCTCAGGATAACGTGTTAAGAGCGCTCCTGTGGCGTCCGCAAGATACTCCCGTTTGCGCGAGACTGCCATTTGTATCAACTGTGCTGCAAGTGGTGCCAAAATAATACCGACAACGGTCAGAATAAGTACAATAACACCCACTCTACTGTCTCGATCCCGTCCACCACCCCAAAACATGGATTGCAATAAAATATCTGAGATGATGGCGATAAAGCCCGCAAGCACCACCGCCACTGTCATCACCAACATATCACGGTTGCCGATATGTGCCATTTCATGCGCAATCACCCCTTCCAGCTCACTTCGGTTGAGAATCTGCAACAAACCTGTGGTGACCGCCACAACCGCACGATCGGGGCTACGTCCGGTTGCGAAAGCGTTTGGCGCGGGATCGTCCACTATATACACTTTAGGCATTGGCAACCCTGCGGTAATGGAAAGATTTTCCACAATATTATAGAGCTCTCTGTTTTGTTCCAGCGTTGCCGGCTTTGCATTGGTCATCCTCAAGACGATTTTGTCAGAAAACCAATAACTTCCCACATTCATAACCAGTGCAAAGAGTACCGCCACATACAGGAGTGCAGGTGTCTGCAGATACCATGCAACCGCATACCCTACAGCAATCACCAGTGCAAAGAACATGGCCATCAAAAACCACGTTTTTGCGATATTTTGAGACTGTTGTGTATAGAGTGTCGCCATACTTTATTATGTAACAATACCGAGAAACACAGTAAAAATAAAAGATACAGGCACGAACCGTTGGACTGCACAACGGAACGCCGTTCTTTTAGAATTGGACCTTGATCGGTTCTTTTTCTACCGAATCTTCTTCCAACTCAAAGTATTCCATTTCTTTGAAGCCGAACATGTTGCCGATAATGTTTGATGGGAAAGACTGTAGCCTGATGGCAAGATCACGAACATTTCCGTTGTAGAAGCGGCGAGCGGCCTGAATTTTATTCTCAGTATCAGAAAGCTCGGTCTGCAGTTGCGCAAAATTCTGATTCGCCTTGAGATCCGGATACGCCTCGGCAATTGCCAGTAACTTACCCAGCGCACCTCCCAGTGCCGACTCCGCTCCCGCTATGGCCTGGATCTGTTCAGGGGTGATGTTTGAAGGATCAACATTCATCTGTGTCGCTTTCGCACGTGCTGCGGTCACCTCTTCAAACACCCCCCGCTCATGCGCTGCATATCCTTTTACCGTTTCAATGAGGTTGGGGATCAAGTCATAACGACGCTTCAGTTGCACATCAATATCCGCCCACGCCTCCTTTGCACGTTGTGTTAAGCGCACAAAACTGTTGTAGACGGCAATGGTATACACCACAAGCACCGCAATCACCCCTACAATAATCCAAAGTGTCGTCATAATATCTCAACTACTTACATACCGTTAAATCCTCTATATAATAGCACATTCTTTGAAGAGGTGTAGAGCGCGATTGCTATTCGCGCCCAACGAGCAAACCACAAAAGACACGGATCATCAGATCCGTGTCCTTATATCATCCCATGCGAGATAGATACTTTTCAGATACTCATTCAAAAAATCCGAAGATTCACGAAACAACAATCGTGCCCGAACCGGAGACGCAGATTGTGCAATAAGACTGTTGCGACGCTGTGGAGTAATCAGTTGATGATACTCCGCGAGCATCATACAAAACGCCTGATCCCACGCCGGCGGAAAACCTGAAAATGCGAGGTAAGACCCGTCAGACAGCTGTATTCCACCCCCATAAATAGGCGGTTCTCCAGTTGGATCTGCCACTTTTTCACTGAGTATCACGCCATGTAACACCATGGCGGCATTCTTGTTCTGTGCGTTGGTGGTGAAGCGTTCCGCATCCTGCGCTGAGACAGTACCGAGCACCTCCAGGCATCTCTGGTCACCCGAACACCACGCGAGCGCCCCACCGGTGCGTATATCTTCCTCTGTGCTTACCAACTCCTCCGCAAACACACCTACCACCTTGGAAGCAAGGGTGAATAAATGGTCCGGCACAGACTTTGCTGCATACATCGGCCACTCCTTTTGTTTGGTACATTCCTCTCTTTTCATATCATATTGTCCGTAAAATACAACACTTTTTTCCGTGTAGAATGCGCTTGTCCAACTGCACATACAAAAAACCTTTCTTTCAAAAGAAAGGTTTTTTGTATGCTATGAGGTGCGAACGATAACTACATCATGCCGCCCATGCCGCCCATGTCAGGCATTGCAGGTGCTGCACCTTCCTTTTCTGGCTCATCGGCAATTGCCGCTTCACTGGTGAGCAGGATCGCTGCGGCAGAAACTGCATGTTGTACTCCCGCACGCTCCACTTTTACAGGGTCAATAATACCCGCCTTGATCATGTCATCAACCATCTCAGCTTTGGCTGCATCATATCCGGCGTTACCACCTGCTTCTTTCACCTTCTGCACAATAACCGCACCCTCATCTCGTCCGGTATTATCCACCAGCTGACGCAATGGCATTTCAAGCGCTTTGAGCACAATTTTGTAACCCACTTGCTCCTCAGCATCCAAGTCGGTCTTTGCAAGCACTTCCTTTTCCACCTGTGCGGCTGCTTTTGCAAGTGAAGTACCTCCTCCGGAGACAATACCTTCTTCAATCGCCGCCTTGGTTGCGTTCACCGCATCTTCAATCTTGTCCTTGAGATACTTCATTTCGGTCTCTGTTGCCGCTCCCACGCGGATAACACCGACACCGCCTCCGAGCTTTGCGATACGCTCAGCCAATTTTTCTTTGTCGAACTTGCTGCTTGCATTTTGTTCCTGTGTGCGCAGCGCCTCAATACGTGCCTCAATGGCGCTCTTGTCACCCTGACCTCCAACAATAATGGTATTGTCTTTGGTTGAAACCACTCGATCAGCTTTTCCAAGCTGAGACAGCTCAACATCTTCCAGTTTCATGCCAAGATCATCGGAAATCAGCTGTCCACCGGTAGTTATCGCAATGTCTTCCAGTACCTCTTTCTTACGATCACCGTATCCCGGAGCTTTAACCGCCAGTACTGAAAATCCTCCCTTGAGCTTGTTTACCACAAAGGTGGTGAGTGCTTCACCTTCCACATCATCAGCAATAATGACCAGCTCCTTCTTACCCGCCTGTGCGATTTTCTCAAGCAGTGGAAGAATCTCCTGCACGTTTGATACCTTTTTATCGGTGATCAAGATCTGTGCCTCTTTGTACTCAGCTTCCATGCGTTCGGTGTTGGTTACCATGTATGGAGAAACATATCCACGATCAAACTCCATACCTTCGGTTAGTTCGGTTTCAATACCGAAAGACTGTGACTCTTCTACGGTCACCACACCATCCTTCCCCACCCTCTCAATGGTTTCTGCAATCTTCTCACCTATTTCTGCACTTTCTGCGGAGATGGTTGCCACCTGCTTTATCTCTTCAGACGTGGATATCTGTGTTGCCTGCTCGCGCAATGCCTGCACCACATCTTCAGCCGCGCGCTCCATACCGCTGCGCACCGCCATGGAGTTGAGTCCCATAGTTGTTTGACGCAGCCCCTCATTCACCAATGCCTGAGTGAGCACCGTGGCGGTTGTAGTTCCATCTCCAGCGAGATCATTGGTCTTATTCGCCACTTCTTTGATAATCTCAACCCCCATATTTTCAAACTTATCCTTGAGGCTGATTTCTTTTGCGATGGAAACGCCATCGTTGGTGATGGTTGGACCTCCAAAACTCTTTTCAAGTACCACATTGCGTCCGCGAGGACCGAGGGTAACCTTCACCGCGTCAGCTACAGTATCCACTCCTTTCTGCAGCTTCTTCTTTACATCCTCACCAAAAATTACTTCTTTTGCCATATTCTTTATTACCTTTCTTAACAAGCGGAATGTTGTACCGTTCTGTACCGCTTACACAAACTGCTGATAATGAAAACTATTATGATCCGATAACCGCTAATACGCTACTTTCACTTACGATGTAGTAAGATTTGTCATCAACTTTCACTTCATCGTATCCATACTTGGAGTAGACCACGCGATCACCGACCTTCACTTCCATAGGAATACGCTTTTCTCCGTCTTCATCCCATTTTCCCGCGCCGACGGCTACCACGATTCCTTCACCTGCCTCGTCCTTCTTCGCAGAATCGGGAATAATAATGCCTGATGCTGACACCGTCCCTGCTTCCTCCTCAGTCAATGGCCGCACCACAACCCGATCTGCAAGAGGTGTAATGTTTACTTCTGACATATATTATTGAATGAAAGTTAAATACCTAATACCTGTAATTGCAAGTGTAATCACCTGTGCGCATGCATAATAGCTACATACACATGCGCCACACACATGCGTGCGTATTATAAAGTACTGTGGTAATCTGTCAAAAGAAATCAGTAAATAATCACTTGAGGAGGTGTCTCATGGCATCAAAGTTCAAAAAATGGGATGCGGTACAGACGGTGCAAGAAAAAGATATTCGTTTTCTGCTGCAGATAGGCGGAAAAAATGTTTCAGTAAAAAGGTATGTTCCAAAAAATGCAGTGGGGAGGATTTGTCAGGCATATGAGGACGGTACGTTTTTGGTGCATTTCTCCTCCAATCTGCATGACATGCGTCACATCTTTTCACCTGACGAGCTGCAACCTTATAACGGGCCGGTGCCCGGGGAAATCAGTTTCCCTCCCGGGATGGATTACGATGATCCCGGCTGGTCGATAGATGAGAATTGAAAATTTGTCAATGTGCTCCGCGCCGAAGGCGCGGAGTTTTTCGTCTCTCATACTTTCATTCATCACGGAAAAATGTTTCATAAGTGAATTCAAACACAAACGCTTGATTCACAGACGCCTTTCTGCTATTATCGGACTCACATGGAATTTATACAGAACGTAGTGCTTCCCGTACTGCCATACGTACAAATCATTCTCTCTATTCTACTGGTCGCAGCGATACTGCTTCAGCAGCGTGGATCGAGCTTGGGTGGTGCATTCGGAGGCGATAACTTTAGTGCAACTTTTCACAAACGACGAGGGGGTGAACTTTTCCTGTTTAAGGCGACTATTGTCTTGTCAGTGCTCTTTGTCGCCAGTGCGATCCTTACGGTTATTTTCTAGGCAAAAAATTATTTGATTGTTTATCTTATTGCAGTGCATAAACACAGTATGTACAAACATATGTGTGTCACCTGCGTCTTTCCATTCATGAAATTTCGTCTGACACGAACAAGGTCATTGATGACACGTTACTTTGACTTCATACAACGACGTAGTATAGGCGATAGGTTTATCTTTCACCTGGCACTGATTGCTGTCTTGGGATCACTGTTGTACACCATCATACTGGCCAACACGCAGAGTGTAACACTGGTACCCAGTTCCGGCGGAACTCTGGTGGAAGGGATTGTGGGTACTCCCCGGTTTGTCAACCCCGTACTTGCCATAACCCGTGCAGACCGAGACATGGTAGCGCTTATATACAGCGGTTTAATGAAACTTGATGAAAACGGTACACTGGTTCCCGATCTTGCAGAATCAATCACACGATCGGAGGATGGGCGTACATACAACATAAAACTGCGCAAAAATGTCACATTTCACAATGGCGAACCTTTTACAGCGCGCGATGTAGCATACACTATAGCTCTTATTCAAGATCCTGATCTGAAAAGTCCATTACGCGGCAACTGGGAGGGGGTTGTGGTTGAAGAACTTGGTGACTATGAGTTGAACATCGTTCTGGAAGAGGCATACACCCCTTTTGTTGAAAACCTGACCGTGGGTATACTGCCGCGTTCGCTCTGGGATGGTCTCCCTACGGAACAACTGCCATTCAGTCAGAACAACACAGAACCGGTTGGAACCGGACCATACTATGTACGTGATACGTTGCGCAATAAGTCTGGGCTGGTGAATGCGTACGAACTGGTGGCGTATGACACACAAGACCGCAAACCAAATCTAGATACGCTGGTATTTAATTTCTATCAAACTGAGGAAGAACTGCTTCAGGCACTTCAAAATAAAGAAATAGCCAGCACACCCAGTCTTTCCATAGAAGGACTAAAATTGATCAATACAGACGTATACACCATTATGGAGACACCACTACCGAGAACCTTCTCTGTGTTCTTTAACCAAAACAAGTCCGCAGCATTGCGTGACAAATCGGTCCGACAGGCGCTTAATATCATGCTTGACAGAGAGAAACTGATCGCGGACACACTTGATGGACACGGTATCCCCATCTACAGCCCTGTCCCACCGGGATTTCTTACGCTAGAATCTGAAGGCACTTCAGAGGTGCAATATGCTGACTCCGAGCGACTTGAACAGGCAACACAAATACTTACACAGGGCGGCTGGACCAAAACCGAATCGGGAACCTGGGAGAAGGAAATTGACAAAAATACAGTCACACTTGCAGTGACACTCAGTACCGCAAACACCCCACTGTTTGAAGCAACCGCTGAATATCTCAGGCAAGTGTGGACAGCACTGGGGGTGGAAGTGCAGGTTGATCAATTTGAACAAACCGACCTGGTACAGTCCATTATCAGACCTCGCAGTTTTGAAGCATTGCTCTTTGGGAGTGATATCGGACGCAGTGTTGATTTGTATCCATTCTGGCATTCATCGCAAAAAGACGATCCTGGCTTAAATATAGCACAGTATACAAACATAGATGCAGACGCTCTTCTGGAGAAAGCACGGGAAATGACAGATACAGAGCGTGTGAATGCAATCCGTCAGTTTGAATCTATCATCCAAAATGAGCTACCGGCACTGTTCCTCTACACACCAACATTTAACTATGTAGTGGACAAGGACCTGACCATACCGCCTTTTACACGATTAAGTAAACCGAGTGAACGCTTTACAAACATAGCCCAATGGCATATGAACGCTGAAAAGTTGTGGCCTGTATTCACAAACTGATGCCCATAGTCGGTAGTTGAGAATATCCATAGCTATGATATGGATTTTCTCCACTATCTATTAAAAAATAAAAAACGTAAAAAACAGAACATGAAACAACCAGAAACAAAACAGTCAGAAAGGAAAGTGTCACACGGTCGCACAGCAGGTCGCAGTGTACATGGTGTCCGTCGTACTCGTACAACCAGCAAACGTCACACAAAAACAACTAAAAAAACCACTAAAAAACGTCGCAGCAACCACCACAACAAACGCAGGAGAAGCACTACCAGCCCGGTCCTCACCCATCGTTTAAACAGCACGGATACGAGATCAGCGCAGATTCCGGAAGTACTTGATGAAGATACGGTACGCGTGATCCCTATTTCAGGAGTTGAGGAAATCGGCCGCAATATGACCATTGTAGAGACAAAAGACGATATCATCATTTTTGATATTGGATTCCAGTTCGTATCTCCTGAGGCAAATGCTCCCGGCATCAACTACATCCTGCCCAACACGCAGTACTTGGAAGAACGTAAACATAAAATACGTGCACTTGTGGTGACTCATGGCCACTTGGATCACATCGGTGGCATCCCCTTTGTCATGGAGCGTATCGGCAATCCTCCTATCTATACACAGTATTTGACGTCATTGATGATACTTAAGCGACAGGAGGAATTTCCACATTTGGATCCGGTTGATATGAATGTGGTGAAGGAGGGAGAATCATTCACTGTTGGTAGCACCAAGATAGAGACCTTTCCTGTAACCCATTCCATTCCGGATGCCATGGGAGTTTCTGTGAAAACAAAGCACGGTAATATCGTGATCACGGGAGACATTAAACTGACCCATGAAAACGGACAAGTGGTTGTTGAAGAAAGAAAGTCATGGGAAAAAATAGGGCAAGAAAAAAACCTACTTCTGGTATGTGATTCAACCAATGCAGACCGAAGCGGTTGGTCTGCTCCGGAGGGAGAGGTGTTCCACTCACTTGAGGAGATTATCAATGGCGCAACCGGACGACTGATTATCGGTACCTTTGCATCACAATTTGATCGTCTGATTAGCATTATTAAGGCATGTGAAAAGGCGGGGAAAAAAGTGGTCATGGAGGGACGCTCCATAAAAACAAACATTGAAATTGCCCTAACCGCAAAACTCTTCAGCGTAAAACCGGATACCTTCATCAGTGCCGCTGATATGGGCGACTATCCATCGGATCGCATCGTTATCCTCTCAACGGGCGCACAGGGAGAGGAGTATGCCGCACTGATGCGCATGGCAACCGATAAACATAAGTTTATTCAACTGAACGAGCGAGATACTATTGTGCTATCCTCCTCTGTTATTCCCGGTAATGAAATTGCGGTACAAAAACTCAAAGACAACATTTATCGCAAAAATGTCAGGGTCATCAACTATCGTTCTGCTGCGGTACACTCTTCCGGCCACGGAAACGCAAGTGAATTGGTATGGGTGCACCAAGCAGTGAAACCACGGTTTCTTATGCCGGTGCATGGACATCACTATCACCTGAAAAGTCACATGTATGCGGCAGTGGAAAATGGTTTTCCAAAGGAAAATATCGTTGTTCCGGACAATGGCACGATTGTAGATATCATCAAAGGAGAAGAGATTGTGGTGCAACCGGTAAAGGCACCAAATGATTTGGTGATGGTTGATGGCTTCACCGTCGGCACCAAGCAGGAAGTAGTGCTGCGCGACCGGCAATCCCTCGCAGAGGATGGTATGTTTGTGATTATCGCCACTATCAACACCAAAACCGGCAAACTGCGCAAATCTCCGGATATCATTTCTCGCGGTTTTGTCTACTTGCGCGAAAATCAGCAACTCCTTGCAGAAGCTCGCGTACTGATTAAAAAAACCGTTGAGAAAAACACGGAACGCATGCACCCGATTGATCTTGATATGGTCAAGGATGAATTGGCGGACACCATCTCAGGATTCTTGATGCAAAAAACAAACAAATCACCTATGGTTATTCCGGTGCTGATTGGTATTTAAACGCAGAGAAAAAGGGAGTCAAATGCGATGCATTTGACTCCCTTTTTCAATGACTCCAAAAACACATGCGGCACTGATGATAACTTCATTTGCGCAAGAAAAACCGGTGGTACAATACTATCACCATGACGCTCCAACGAAGACATACTTTTTGCTGCGAACCGAATGAAAAGATAGATTTTTGGCTCATCTACATCCTCTCAATCATCTTCAACTTCCATGGACTGTTGATTGCATATAGCAACTCCACGTTTATGGAACAATTTGCAAGTACCGAGACAATTGGTGCAATGTACACCATCGGCTCATCACTTGCAGTGTTATCCTTTTTATTCATCTCACGTATCCTGCGTAAAGTGGGAAATACTTCTCTGACACTGACTCTTGGTATACTGGAAATTATCGCCCTTATTACACTCGGCTTTACCGATAACGCGGCAACCGCCATAGTGGCATTTGTGACTTTTCTCACCTTAAATCCTCTACTCTATCTGAGTATTGATATATTCTCCGAAAGTCTCATTGGAAATAACGAACAAAGTACCGGCAGCAAACGAGGTTTAGCACTGACGCTAATGAGTTTGGCGGCAGTACTTGCTCCTTTGGCTATGGGTCTTATTGTCGGTGCGGATGACAGTAACCTCAACAAAACCTACTTCGTTGCTGCTGCCATTTTTTCCATATTCATACTGATTATCATCAGTAAATTTCGCCATTTCTGTGATCCAAAGTACAAAGAGGTACGAGTACTGCGCGCTATACAAGGCTTCTGGGACCAGCATGATGTCAGGTATGTCTTTCTCTCACACTTCACCCTACAGGTCTTCTTCTCATGGATGGTGATTTACCTTCCGCTCTATCTTGCAACAGAAATCGGTTTTACCTGGGATATTATCGGATCCATAATAGCAGTGGGATTATTTGCCTATGTACTTTTTGAGTATCCCATTGGCATCCTCGCTGACCGCTACATTGGTGAAAAAGAAATGATGGCAAGCGGTTTTTTGATCTTGGCGGTTACCTCCTCGTGGATCTCCTTTATGACCGCTGTTTCAGTAATCGCTTGGATGGTGCTCATGTTCATAAGCCGCATTGGAGCTTCACTGGTGGAAGCAACAACAGAGAGCTATTTTTTCAAACATATCAACGGGACAGATGCAAATATAATGAGCTTCTTTCGTTTGACACGTCCCTTGGCGATGCTTGTTGGATCACTCATTGGCGGTTTAACACTGTTGTACATTCCGTTTCAGCTGATGTTTGTAGTGCTCGGGCTTCTGATGGTACCGGGTATATTTTTCACCATTCACCTAAAGGACACAAAATGATATAGTACTGCCATTATGATATTACGCAGCGCAGAAACACAGGAACGATACAATCAAAACCAAGCGCAATACACAAACTTTTCAGAAACCAAAGACTACAGAGAAGATGAAGAACGGGTCATACGCCAATACACACACTGGTACATCATCCCCAACCTCTTCCCCTACGATAAGGTGGCTCAGGTCCACGATATGCTGGTCCCAAAACGTGTCTTTGCAAAACTGTCAGAATGCAACAGGGTGGAATGGGAGGAGTATAAAACCATTCTGAATCAACTGGAAGAAGAAAAATACTACGATGCCATTATGGAAAACTTTTCTAAACACAGGAGCATTTGCAAACATCTGCACCTACATTTGATTATCTGGAAACGCTCGTAAATCCCAACCTAAACCTGCCTTTGCCGGGTCAAGAAAAACCATACTGATTACTCTTACCTCACATCCGCATACTGACTCAGCGGGGCAACCGGTACGATTGTTTGGCTTTTTGCAATAAGCCCTCTTCACACAGTTTCTCCAATTGCTCGTCTATACGTCTCTCTTCAAACTCGGTTAGTGAGGTCAGAAGATGCGTATGTGTACGAGTACCTTTACATTGTGATAACACGCGTAAAATCGCACCCCGAATTTGCCTATCACTCCCTCGAAACGGCTTTTGAGGTGTATAGTGTGTACTTTTATGGTTCAAGCTACCATGTTTCTTTTTGACATACGATCCATAATCCATCAATGCCCAATACCACTCTCGTGGATTAGTCCTATCAAGGGTTCGTTCGATATACCGCACTATCTGATCATCATGCACATCATGTTCCTTCTTGAAAAAGTGATGAAGAAAAACCGTCCGGATATTTGTTTCTATCAGGACTTGGGGCTGATTAAAGGCAAATACAAGTACCGCTCCCGCCGTGTAGGGACCAACTCCGGGCAATTGTATCAATGACCGAAATGTAGACAGGGGTGCACGCTCGGACGATGCTGATATCTGTTGTGCACACATATGCAGCATCTTGGCGCGACGATTATAACCAAGCCCTTGCCAGGCAATCAGTACCTCTGCCAAAGATGCATGCGCGAGACGCTTCCATGAAGGAAAATGCCGCATGAACTCTCTATACTTCGGCTCCACACGCTCAACCTGAGTCTGCTGCAACATAACTTCGGAAACCAGTATGCGATATGGAGTGATCTGTCTTCGCCAAGGAAGTGTATGCCGACCACGCGTGTCATAAAAGTCCCAAACGGTCTGTATAAATTGTTTTTCCTTTCTGTTCATTTATGAACGTGATAATCCGTCTTGTCCGCTGATTCTATCTTTGGTTTTTCGGGAATAATAACCCACGCACCAAGGTATAATAATATGCCCGGCATAAGTCCAGTCACCACCACCAACACGAGCATAGCCAGGCGATACCACACAACATCATGCTCAAAGTACTCTGCCAGACCTGCCAGAACACCACCCAGCATGCCCCTATTTGTGTTTCTATATAACTTTTTTTGTATCATCATAATCTGTTCTCTATCTGCGACTGTAAGTATAGCAAAGTGCACCCTCTACAACTCATAAATTACATCCTTTCGTTCCACAACCACCTTCCATCCTATAACTTGAGCGTGTTCATATAATTTTTTATTGGGATTGAAACAGATCGGCTGCTCCACTAACGCAAACATTGGAATGTCCCCCTCGGTATCCCCTACCGCAATAGATCCTTCCGGGGTCAACTGCTCTTGCGAGAATACCCGCTCTACGATATTCGCTTTGTTTTCAATAATGTGCTCATCGGTAACCACCCCGGTAAAGCGGTCAGTGGGACCTATTTCATAGATGCGCCCATAGACCTTGTCAAAACCATACTCTCTGCAAAAAGCATCCAAAATCATCTTTGGGGACTGGGAAATGGCGACTGTGTAGTATCCTCTGCTCTTCAAGTCGGCAATCAGATCTCGCGTATAGCGATATACCCGCTTACTGTGTATGGCAATCACCTCTTTGCCAATATCTGCAACAGTGCCATAGGGTACACCGATTATATGCCTGTAAAATGTATCAATCATAGCGGTAATATACGCCTCATAACTCCCCTCTCTGTTTCGCCATGCCATATATGCATTCTCATATTCCAATACCGCTTCCACCGGAAAGACTTCATGTTCAATAAGCTGCTCAATCAGTTCAATAAATAAACTGGAACGAAATACGGTTCCGTCTATATCAAAAAATGCAACGTTTTGTTGTCTGACGCTCATAATTGACTCCTACAAAACAGCAATAAACACAGGTGTGTACTCACGATAGTCTTCAACAGACAGAGTGCGCTCTTCATATCGAGCATTATCGTCCGTATATACCTGTGCAATTTTTATGCTGTTATCGGGGTACACCGCTTCCACAAACGCAAGATACCCCACATCATCAAGCACATACTCCATAACCGAGTCTGTTTTTGGCTGCACGTGCATATACACACCCTTGGTACCTTTTAATTTCCGCTGCCAAGTTCCCGCCAACCTTGATCGTTGCATTCTCCACGGGATTCTTTTATGACGCCGCACAAGACGATAGGTAACATATTCTTCCGCGGTTAATGAAAAACCATTACGTCCCGCATGAAACTCATCTTCAATACAGGCACGCAATTTTTTAGTTTCAGGGTGAGCGGCATCATACTGCTCACCGGAGGTGAGTTGAGGCAGCACGTTCGCAGCAGAGGTGCTCAGCGAATCTTTTAAAATCCAACCGACCGTGTCTGAAAATCGCACCTGTGCCCATCGCCCCTGCAACCGTAGCAGGCGCACACCTTGCGCATACGGTAGGCGACATAATGCATTATCAAAAGCAACAACTGGGTCCGTATACATATACACATCCACTCCCCCAATATAGTACTGCTCACCGGTGTGTAGAGATACTGCGGAAGAAACGGGAGTCGGCGTTGCCGGTGGAGTGTATGTCTGTAGCGCATGAACAAAGGTACTCACTGCTGTTTGGTCAATTCCATATGCGGAGGGCGCTTGTTTTTTATCCCGCATTGCAGGACGTGTCCCAAACAACGCTTCTCGCGCAAACAAAAGTAGATCATCTACAACTGCAAACAATACATCCATGGTACCTATACTATACCACCGTCCGAGGAGTGTGGTGGCATTGACGTCAAACGGGGACGTGATTTATTTTGCTTTTACCCAAATAGTATTCGCTTTTGGATATATCTTGGTTAAAGGGTGCATACGACAGTCATGTACGCGTGCCTGACAGTAGTCGCGACCGTAGTTTACCAACCGATGGTTAAAACCCCACCACAGAGACTTTGGCATAATTTGCATAAGATCCCGCTCTATCCGTACCGGATCGGTATAGTCGGACAAGTCAAAACGGATAGCAAAGCGACGTACGTGTGTATCCACCGCAATCCCTTCGGTAATGCCATAGAGTGTGGAGAGAACCACATTTGCCGTTTTGCGTGCCACCCCGGGAAGTGTAATCATCTGCTCTAACGTGCGTGGAAGTGCCCCGGAAAACTCATCACGCACTTTTTGTGCTGAGGCGATAATATTTTTTGCTTTATTACGGTAAAAACCGGTCTGG
Organism: Patescibacteria group bacterium; assembly: GCA_015485575.1. Taxonomy (GTDB): domain Bacteria; phylum Patescibacteriota; class Minisyncoccia; order Phycocordibacterales; family UBA918; genus OLB19. Next base: position 32,312 of record WFTF01000031.1, read on the forward strand.
TAGACATCTTGCTCCATTTCCGTTTGTGGTGCCCGTGCATAGTCGTCCAGTGTTTTGTATTTTTGAAATAGTTTTTTGGTGACCATGTTCACCCGTTCATCAGTACATTGTGCCGATAGCATCACCGCCACCAGACACTCAAAATCGGTAGTGTAGTGCAACGCAATGCGTGCTTCGGGATAGAGTTCCTGCAACACTGCGTTCATGCGCGCAACCCGTTTCATACGCTGCTTCTTTTTATACGCAGTCATACAAACGCAACACAGCCTAGGACACTAATTTTTTATGCAGTTGCAGTAACATGGCACCCAGGGTCGCGCTACAGAGTGCGATTACAAGCAAAGCACCCAGTACAGGTATTGCTAAAATACTCAGAAGCAGCAAGGTCCCCACTATCACGGTAGATAAACTCACCGTAGCATCCTTGCGAAATACGCGCAGAAGAAAGACGCCGGATATCATTGCCGCATATGCGAAACTCAGGAGATACAGCGCGAACAGCAGTGCAAAAACAGCCAACCCCAACCAAAAGCCCAACACCGTAATCATTAACAGAACAGACACAAACGGGCCGAAGAAAAGTACGGCTAGTCCAAGTGCGATACTCTTGCCTGAATGTCTCTCCAACATGGAAATGACACTCACGGTAAAACGGCGGCTTACCATATAGAGTACCAAAGTGGTAAACAACATCACAAAAATCGGAGTTAAAATCTGCCGATACAGTTCTTTTTGTGAAATGGGTTCGGTCTGCTGCTTGGTAATTTCTCCTTCAACAATAGCCTGAGGGCTGCGCGATAACTCGGTCAAACTGGTATACCGTATATTTCCGGATACTCGCGCATCTTCGGTGAGAACCATACCCGCAGCTGCGGTTACCACCACATCTTTTGCAACCAAGCCACCGATAGTCAAATACTCCATCTTTCCATATACAGATCCGGCGACCTCACCCTCAATGGTAACCGACCCTCCAAATACAAAGACATCACCCGCCACCGTTGCAGTGGACAAAATACGTACCTCACCTCCAAATATAAAGACATCACCTCCGACACTATCAGCAATCGTTACTTCCCCACCTACAATGCGGACATCATCTCCCACAGGAGCATGTATCTGAGCGGTGCCGGCAAGAATGGAAACGTCTGTCCCCACCTCACCGTTCACCGTTACAGACGCACCCAGTGCGTACATATCTTGTGCAACAGAACCGGACATGACCGTTGTACCAAACGGCCCCACCGACACATAGTAATCTCCGGCAACCAACTGATCAGCATCCACCGACACATCGTTGCCACTGCGCAAGACTGTTTCAGCGTACACACCTACAGGGAGAGTGACTGCCAGCAAGGTACTTAGTGCGATAATGTATTTCATAGTGATAGTGTTAGGCTTGTGAATTTGAGGAATGGTGCGCATGCTCTTCCATAACCGCAGCAATTGCCTCCTCTTCTTTTTGTCGTTTTTCCTCTTCTTTTTGTATGGTCGATTGTGCAATGTTTTGTTTCTCGTGCAAGTTCATAAGAGAAAAAGTAATCATTGCCGCCAATAGAATACCAAGGAAATTCAACAAAAGCATGTTAAATGATCCTGCAATAACAGTCATATCAAACATGGCAATACCCGCACCGAGTACCGCAAGCGGTGGAATCAATGCGACAGAGATGGCAATTCCCGGCAAGGTCTCACTCCACTCGGGCTGTGCAAGGGCAAATGACACCGCCGCTCCCGCTATAAAGGCGACAAAAAAATATATGGGAGAAGGATCTAAGCGTATGAGCATCTGATTGGTCACAAAGCCATCTCCAAACAAGAGAGTTGCCAGTATTGCCAATACCAATCCAATGGTAACCGACTTGGTCAATGTAACAGTGGAGCGACGCAATACCTTTGCGTTTGACATAACCAAACCTAGGGCGATTCCCAAAATGGGATATAAAATGGGAGCAATGAGCATACTTCCGATCACCACAGAAGGGCTGTCAGCAAGCAACCCGAGTGTCGCCATAAGTACGGACAGGCCTATTAAGTAGAAAAAGTCAAAATTTGGTGTACTGCTCTGCATCAGCTTGCGTACCACCGCAGCTTTATCTTTCTCTTCAATAGCGCGAAAACGTGCGAAAAAGGAAGGCATACCAAGAAATTATACTCACCCAAACAGTATACCCGAGGTATGGTCAGCTTGTACAGCCGGTTTCAGATCTTCTTCCTGGCGCAGGGTCTGCTGTAGCGTATACCAGACAAAGACAGTTGCAAGTAGTGCCCCAAGCAACAATGCTATGCTAAGCAGTATGTATTTAGTAAGAGGCTTCATACTATACGCGAGTATAGGTGATCGGACTTTGCAAGAGCAAGGCAAGCAATACCCCCAGTAAAATAATAAACGCCATCGCAGAAAAGAGCACCACCCGCGGTCGCGACAGCTCCAGCTCACCGGTATACCAGTTGCGCACATACAGAAATGAGAAAATAAAACGAAGCAGCATATCTTTTATCCAAGTTTCTTATAAAGTGTACCAGTTAATAGAAGTGTCAGAACGCCAAGACTCAGTAATCGTAACGGGTGATCCATAAAAAACGCTATGCGCAGCAGAAACTGCTCCAACCCCAGAAAGGTGGCGGTCACCCCAAATGTCACCAGCATGAGAAACAGCACGGGAAACCTCTCAAAGACCGATCGACGTACCGGCTCCACTATTGCCTCAACTCCTGAGCCGATTTTCTGTGTTTTTTCTTCTAACATTTCCAATACCTCACTTGACTTTTTCTGTTTGGACATATCATTATTGGATTACATTACTCTTGAAATAATAATCTACCCCTATCCCACATGGAGCTGTCCCCTTGCTGTTTGAGCCAATACCACCACTCAGCTCCCCACAGATACTGTTTATCGTATCGTGTCTTTTGGGCGTAGGAAATAATCTCCTCAAACTTTTGCAAATCCATACGGGAGTACTGGGTTTCCAAATCAACATCCGTAATAGGTTCCAGCAGCCATGGTTCAGCCGACAACTCAATCAATATAGTTTCTTTCTTCCCATACAATAACGTCATAACACCCTCTTTCAACATATAAAACCATGGTGGCAGTATGGTTTTAAATTGCCCCAACTCCGGATTCCAAAAATATACATAGACGCTGGTACCAAACGCATCGCCACTTTTGTAGGCGCCCGCCCAGGTGCCTAAATTACCACTGTCGGTTACCAATAGAGGTCGCGTATCATCAAGCTCACGTACATACGCCACTTCTTTTTCAAAAAAGGACCGATCAAATTCTCCACACTGTTCCTTTGCAAACACCTCCAAGAACGGTTCGTTTTCCACCTGCCAATACGTTATATTCTCTTTCTCTTTGTAACGATTAACAACTACAGTCATGTATTCCAAAATCTGTTCTTGCTGTTCTTCCCAGGTTAATTTCTGTGCCCACTGTGGCACATGACACTCCGGCCAACGTGGCAAACGTCTGCCAACCGCTAAAATAACCTCTGCCCCAACTTCCTGTGCTTTTGCTATTTGATAATCAAGTTCTTCAAAATTGTACACATCGTCAATGGGTTCAACCATGGGCCAGTGTGCAGCCAGACGCAGTTGTCGCACACCCAAGTCTTCCAGAAGAGCATCATAGGTTTCCTTCCAGTCCAAACCCAGCTCCCGCGCATAGAGCGTATTGAACGACATGCCGTAGATTATGTGTTCCGGTTTCGGTTTATACGCTATGACACCCACCAACATTGCCAGTACCAAAACCGCACTTAGTGTGACTAGCAACCATTTTTTACGCAAGTACCGTTTCATACACTACACAAACAACATCACAAACCCGATGGAAATAACACTTACATAGAGAACTTTCCTCAAAATAATTTGTGTGTTCCACTGATTTTCACCTGCGGTTTGCGGAAGAAAGCGTCCAAATGCAATACTCAATATGATAATGAACACATACTTTAACCCATCCAGTGCCTGCA
>WFTF01000032.1 GCA_015485575.1 Patescibacteria group bacterium
TTGGAGTTTTATTTGTATCTGAGTACCAGGTGCCATTTGCATTTTGGTATTGGGGGATGTTTATGGGTGTGGTACTGGGGGTGATTGCATTGCGGCGATACGGGCACTCACCTTCGCGTTTTGTGGCACTCTGTGCGGTTATACTTTCTGTATTTTCTTTTGCCGCACTGCATACTGATAATTTTCAACAGCAGTTTATGCAATCCTCCTTGCAGAATCTTGTAGGTAGTGAAGTTACTCTGCAGGGGTACATATACAGAGAACCGGAAACACGTGCCCGTACTACACAGATATATGTACAAACCGATGGAGGCAAGGTGCTGCTCTACGCAGATCGATACGCAGATGTGTCTTATGGTGATCAGGTCCTTGTACAAGGACGTCTGGCACAACCACAGGCGTTTGTAACCGATACCGGACGCGCCTTTGACTACGCACAGTATCTGCGGGCTCGCGGAGTGTCATACGTTATGTTTGAACCGCAGATAGACATACAAAGCACCAAGGGAGGTAATCCTCTGTTTGTTGCACTATATCGCTTTAAGGATGCATTTCGCGAGAAACTTGCGCTTCTGTTACCCGCACCTGAGGTCTACTTGGGGGAGGGGTTGCTTTTGGGAGTGCCATCACTATCTGAGAGGTGGCAGGACATCTTTCGTACCTCGGGCATTATTCATATTGTGGTGCTGTCCGGATACAACATCACCATTGTGATTCTGTTTGTGACCTATCTCCTTGCCTATCTGCTTCCGTATCGTGTACGTCTGGTGTTTGGGGCGGCGGCCATTTTCTTGTTTGCCGCGCTGGTGGGATTTTCAGCGACAGTGCTGCGCGCGAGTATCATGGCAGGTATTCTTTTGCTTTTGAAATTTACGGGAAACACCTACAATTTGCTGCGAGGTTTAATGATTGCCGGTGTACTGATGGTGTTTTTTAACCCGCTTTTGCTGCGCTACGACCCTGGATTTCAATTGTCATTTTTGGCGACGCTCGGACTGTTGCTGCTTGCTCCGCACTTGGAAAACTGGTTTAGCTATATACCAACCTTCGGTGGCATACGTGAGTTTTTTGTGGCAACCATTTCCACGCAACTGTTTGTCTCTCCCTTTTTGCTCTACCAGATAGGGCAGTTGTCTGTTGTGGCACTTGCGGTGAATGTACTGGTGCTACCTTTTGTGCCCGTTGCCATGCTCCTTACCTTTTTGGCGGGAGTACTTTCGTTTTTCCTTACACCCGCAGCGGTAGTGTTCGGGTTTCTGGCACAGGTGGCACTGATGTACATACTACGCGTTGCCGCACTGTTTGCGCAGCTGCCGTTTGCGGCATTTTCTGTCCCCGCATTTCCTTTCTGGGCAATGCTGCTTGGGTACCTACTGTTGGGAGTGTGGGTGTACACACTGCATACGAAAAAAGTACGCGTGCCGACACTGCTTGGGTGGACTATTGAGGACGAAGCGATGTTGGGAAGACGTTTAAAAGCGGCATCGCGTAGCGATGCCGCTTCCGTACCCATCTTTTTCCGCTGAGTTTCAGACTCGCGCGGCGACAACTTCCCAGTTGAGGTTCTTAAAGAAAGCGTCAATGTATGAACCTTTCTCTGAGGGGAGGTAGTCGCGCATGTAGGAGTGCTCCCACATATCAAGCGCCAGCACGATATCCACGTCCGCGAGCTGACCGATGTGCTGCTCGTCCACCCAGGTGCATACCAGTGTATTTTGTGTGCGATCAATGTAGCACATCGCCCATCCAACGCCGCGCGTGTTGGCAATATTTTTCATATGCTCCACAAATGCATCAACAGAAGAAAATTGTTTGGTGATCATCTCTTTGAGGGTTCCCTCGGGTAGTGTGTGTGCACCTCCTTCAAACTGCGCAAAGTAGTACTCGTGATTTTTCATGCCACCAAACTCAAATCCCAATCGTCGCTGCAATTCCGCCTTTGCGTAGGAGTCTGCTGTTGTTTGCAACTGAGTATGAATATGATTGACATGCTTCACATATCCGGCATAGAGTCCAAGGTGAAGGTCTATGCTCTCTTGTGAGATACCTTCAAGCGAAGGTATGGTAAAGTCTTTTGCTTCGTACATATGTTAGGTATGGTCGTCTAACCGATAATGTACTCCAGTGTATCATATATGATACATGGAAGAACGTGCCGTACATATACGCTTGCTGGTTGTTGCCATGTTAAGTGCGATGGCAGCGGGACTGTGGTTGTTTTTGCTGCTGCCTGCCGCGTACACGTCACCATATTTACAGGTGTATTTTTTGGATGTGGGTCAAGGAGACGCGATTTTTATACAGACACCCGATGGGGTGCAGGTGCTGATAGATGGCGGACCGGATGCGCGGGTGCTTGAGGAGCTGTCTACAGTCATGCCGCTGTTTGATAAGAGTATTGATATGGTGGTGGGAACACATCCCGACAAAGATCATATTGCGGGACTGATCGACGTCTTGGGGCGGTATAGTGTGGCAACGGTGCTACGTACGGAAAACAGCAGTGACACTCGTGTGTTTGAAGCCTACCAGAAGGCAGTTGCGCAAGAGGGCGCTGATGTGGTGTATGCACGTGCGGGGCAGGTGTTTGTCTTGGGAGCATCCACCACACTGTCAGTACTATATCCTGTGTCTGACGCTTCACAAATGGAGAGTAATGCCTCCTCCATTGTCTTGCAACTACGTTATGGCAATAGTACGGTGTTACTAACAGGCGACGCTCCCAAGCGTATTGAAAAGTATCTTACCCTCACGCAAGGAGAAGATTTACAGAGTCAGGTAGTAAAAATCGGGCATCATGGTTCACGAACGTCCTCAGACGAGTCTTTTTTGGATATGGTAGACCCTACATACGCAGTTATTTCCGCAGGGAAGAATAACCGCTACGGCCACCCGCATGCTGAGGTTGTGGACCTGCTTTCCAGTCGTCGGGTGTTCACTTACAACACCGCCGAAGTGGCGAGGGTTGAGTTTGTAAGTGATGGGACGAATATTTGGCGGGAATAAGAAAAAGCCCGGCACCTGTGGTGCCGGGCTTTTTCTTCTATACCTCCTTATATAAGTCCCGCTTTTTTCAGCGTTGCGTACGCCCCGTTTTTTGCAATGGTGCGCAGTCCTTTGGTGGACACTTTGACTGTGACGTAGGTATCAATCTCCGGCACGTAGATACGCTTCTTCTGGAGATTTGGCTGTCGCTTCGTTTTTCCGCAGGGATTAAACTGCGTCGCACGGGTGCGGTTACTGTAGCGACCTCCGATTTGGGTTTTCTTCCCGGTAATTTCACATTGCTTTGCCATACTGCTCTTGATTTAGTGCGCGTATCCTACCACACTCAAACAAATGCGCAATAGCGTAGAGACAGATAGGCGCTGGTATATCATACACAAATGTCGTACTATAAGACGCACTAACGACATAGAGATAACGTATATATGGAACAAATTGCATTTATCGGGGTACTTATTGTTTCAGTTGTCCTGCATGAGATGGCACACGGGTATGCGGCAAACGCCATGGGTGATCCAACCGCACGCCTACAAGGACGACTTTCCGGAAATCCACTGGTACACATTGATCCCATCGGATCGGTGTTGGTGCCGGCTTTTTTGATACTTACTAATGCACAGTTTCTGTTCGGCTGGGCAAAGCCTGTTCCGTACAATCCCTACAATTTACGAAATCAAAAGTGGGGTGAAGCGTTGGTTGCTGCTGCAGGTCCCGCAACCAACGTACTGCTTGCGATCGTGTTTGCGGTTATTGTTCGTAGCGCGGATGTGCTGAATCTGTCCGCATCGTTTGTGGAACTCTCGGCATATATTGTGTACATCAATATCTTGCTCGCGTTTTTTAACTTAATTCCCTTCCCGCCATTGGATGGATCTAAGATACTTACCGCACTGCTGCCATTGCGAGCGCGCATGAATTACCAAAACTTTCTTATGAAAGTGCAGAGTTTTGGACTGCTCGCCACTTTTTTACTGCTGTTCATTATGATTCAAATATTGTGGGTTCCGTTCGCCACTTTGGTGGGGTATGTCTTTATGTTATTTACGGGAATGCGCATGTTCTAGCTGAGAGCGGTGTTGCAAAAATATCTACTTATAGTATTGTATCGGGGCTTTATGGCAACAATAAATCAATTAACACGAAAGCGACGACGTGACAAAGTACGCAAAACCAAGGTTGCTGCTTTGCAGTCCGGGTTTAATTCAATCAAGAATAAACCAAATTCATACAACTCGCCGTTCAAACGAGGGGTATGTACGCGTGTAACCACCAAGACACCGCGTAAGCCGAACTCAGCGATACGAAAGATTGCTCGTGTACGACTTTCAAACGGTCAAGAGATTACCGCATACATCCCGGGTATTGGACACACGCTCCAGGAACACTCCGTGGTACTGGTGCGTGGCGGACGTGTGAAGGACATCGGTGTGAACTACACCGTGGTGCGTGGTAAATACGACGCAACCGGAGTGGAAGAGCGACGCCGAGGCCGGTCACGATACGGAGCGAAAAAACCAAAGGGTGAATAACCTTCACCCACAGCTGAAGGGAAAATAAGATGGAAAAATGGAGTCAACAGTAAAGAGTTGATTCTCGAAGCGGGTGCTTCTTACGATACGGCTTCTCTTCCACTCTTGTTTATCACTTTCAATTATTACTAATAGTTTATATTCGCTATAGATAACGGACGCGATTCAACCGCATGTGGTTCGGAATCAACATATGCGAAGAATGAAAATCGGTGTATGCCATTTCTCATTCGCATTTAATGACATACAAATATGCGACGACCAATTAAAAAACGGCCGGTAGTGAAACCGGACATCAAATACGGCAACGTGGAAGTTGAAAGACTCATCAACTATGTAATGCTTCGCGGGCAGAAAGAGACCGCGCGCAAAATTGTCTACGGTGCTTTTGAAGAAATCAAAAATGCCAAAGAGGGGGGAGGAGATCCTCTGGAGATATTCCAGGCGGCACTGCGCAACGCAGGTCCGCAAATGGAAGTGCGCTCACGACGTGTGGGTGGTGCTAACTACCAGGTACCCCGCGAAGTACGCCCCGAGCGACGGCTCGCACTGGCACTACGATGGCTTATTGCCGCAGCGCGCAAGCAAAAGGGTATCCCTATGTACAAGGCACTTGCAAAGGAACTGATGCTTGCCGCCAAGGAAGAGGGTGATGCAGTCAAGAAGAAGGAAGATACCCACAAGATGGCTGAGGCGAACCGTGCTTTTGCCCACTTTGCGTGGTAATACAAATACTTTGGAATAGCACTCTATTGAAAGCTCCGCACGTGCGGGGCTTTCTTCGTCCATAGAAGCTCTGTGATGCTGCAATACTTATTTATCCCATGCACACCCTGTCTTAAAAGAAAAGCTGCAACAGCACAAGGATATAAGGTGCTATAAAATCTTTCTTTCGAAAGAAAGATATGCTTGTTGTGTACGGGTTGGTGTAGTCTGTGAATGTCCCATGCTCTTGGAATGAGACGATTGATGTGTACGTGATCTGAAGGCAGAGTGCTTTTTTCTATTTCTCCCTTACCACTTTATTGCGGGCGTCTGCTTAGTTTTTGTGCGGTTTTCAAAAGTATGTATAGGATACCAAACAGAAGTAGCAGTTGTATGAGCATCGGGTAGCTCAATAGCCACGAGAGGGTCGCGAGCATGCCGGTGTATATGGCACTTGTGACGGTGCTGGCGAGTGTCCACAGGTCGCCCAAAAACCCGTCGGGTTTTTGGGCGACCTCCTCTTGTTTTTTTGCGGAATCAGATATCGCCTCTTTTTCTATTCTTTCAATTTCCCCAAAGCCGTCTGCGTTTACTTTTATATCGGTAAGTGCCTGCGCATCCTCCCGATTGTCTGATGCACGACTTCTGTTTTGTCGGTAGTTATCCAACTTTTTTTTGGCGGACTGTGTGTACTGTGTAATGCCGGAGAGTAATGTGTTCGCTCGTGAGGGAGTAAGATACTGCTCAAGTCCCAAGCGCTGTGATGTATCTTGCGTGCTGGTGCTTTTCTGTATTTCTCTCGCATCCGGCACATCCTCATCATACACCAACGGATCGGTTCCGTTTTGTATTTCCACTTTGTCACTAATACCATCTCCGTCATCGTCCACATCTTCTCTGTTTCCCACGCCGTCTGCATCAGTGTCATAGTCAACGAAGAGTAGGTCTTTCGCTACTATATCAGATGTGTCCACTTCTTGTGCCTCTTTGCCAATTTCATATAGCTCCAAA
>WFTF01000033.1 GCA_015485575.1 Patescibacteria group bacterium
GACCTTGCCCGCCTTCGTCTCAAGCGACCTGCGATAATGGCCCGCCCGCGTGTCCTTGCGGCCCTCGCTGCGCTCGTAGCGATCCGCGCCACACAGCCGGTCGGCTTCCGCATCCAGCATCGCATTCAGCGCCTCCTCGACCGTGCCACGCACCATCTCGCCAAGGTGGTCGCGAATGCGCGCCTCGTCGATCTGAATGACTTTTCCCATCCCTTTGGGCTTCTCGTCCTCGTCCATTCTCAGCTCCTCTCAGAAAGTCTGAAAGGAACCGCCGTCAAAAGCAAATGTGCGAAAGATTCTGTACGTTATCAAGGGGCTCGAAGCGAGTCTAACTGTGATCGGCGTACCGCTTACAACCGACTGTACGGTGGAGGCCGAGAACGCAACGCTAGAGATCGTCTGCGGAGATGTGATGATCCGGCTGGACGGGGTGACCCCGGCGGCGCGGAGCCATGACGCATCCTCCTCAATCGGACCTAGTTGCCGCTGCTTAACTGAGAATAGAGAAGGCGCTTAATGTATTCTTCCAGAAAGTCTACGTTGACGGTGCCATTCTCCGCGAAGTGTTTGTCGGCTAGTTCGAGCCCCCGATAGTACCCATCGCTGTTTTTTCGGATGAGTTCATGTAAGGTGTGAGTTCCTGGAAGCCAGCGCCCAAGTTTTTTGCACATTACGAGGTAAGAAAATGCTCTAGCAGTTCTACCGTTGCATTCAATGAACGGGTGAATCCAAGTTATGCGCCAAAGAGCATAAGCGCCGATCTTGGCAATCGGGTATCGGTCAAAATGATCATTAAGAAACCTGAAAAACTCCGTTAGATACTTCTGTACCTCAGCCTCATGCGGAGGTTTATGCTTAGAACCTTCGATTTCTCTCGGTTCGTTACGGATGCACCCAGGTAACCTTTCCAACAAGTTCGCTGCCGCATGGTGCAATGCGAACAGGCTCTCAGGTGTGAAGCTGTAATTCTCAACCCGAAGGGAATGCTGAACTAAAGTCTCGAGAAGAAACCATTGTCCCTGCAGATTCCGATCCTTTACGTACTCATAAAGCTCAGGTCTAGATTCTTTATGGATTGGCGGCAAAGAAAATGGCCTCCCGATAACAGGAGGCGTTCATACAGGATTTGCCGAGCAAATCAACAAAAAGGAACGTGCAAGTGCTCGCAGACCTTCTCTCGTGTTCCGCGGTCGCTTTCGAGGGCGTTGCCCCAGACGAAACTGACCAATTGAACTTGGCGTTCTTCGAAAGTCATCACGTGGCCTTCAATTCGCTTAATAGCGGCGGTTAGCATTTCGTCGGTGACTTTCGGCAAGCCATCAAGGTAGCGTTCGTCCTCTGTCTCGCAAAAAGAGGGGTAAGTCATATTTGATCTCCACTACAATCAGGAAACCAGATCATTTTACCACAACCCCTGGTTGAATCTGCATCACTTGGCGAACGAAACTCTCTGACGACTCGCTGAGAGCATCCCACAACTCTTCTGGGTTCGAATTATTAAGGATCTCTTCACGTTGCGACGCGGTGTAGGCCACAGGACTGTCTGATTCGCGTGCCATGTATAGCCAAAGACAGTAGCGTTTTAGCATCGTTAGATCATAGATGCGTTTGCCGCGCTCAACAGTTCTTGTTGCTGCGAATCCATTTCGGGAGAAATGGCTTTTCGCTGTGTTGTCAGGTACTTTCAAAAGAGTGGCTATCTCTCGCACAGAATAGTATTCCTGATCCGCTGACTGCACGGCTTCGAGTATTTGGTCTCTAGTTACAGTAGCCATCGTAGCCTCAGTCGGTCAACGGATCAACGATTCACTCAGCCACCTGCTCAACGTGTTGTCAATTGATTTGGTGACCGGTTCATTCAGTCGTTGTGTAGATTATGTGACATACTGAGTCAAATGTTCTCCTGCCTGTCTCAAATCGGTGAACCAACGAGAAAAAATTCCCTTCATATCAAGTTCGTAGCCGAATTGTACGCACGTAACAGTCTGTAGCTATTGACCAGCTCATTATGAACCTTGCGTTTTGGCGACTAGAAAAACTCGTCCGAAGCTCAAGGTGTAGTCGTTGAAGTACCGCTAGAGGTCGTGTCGTGGACGAGCGAGAATCTGTTGAGGCATGATCCTGCACGGCGCACACCACAAACATTGTGGCATGGCCAGATATAACCCCATCGGGGACAGAGATTTTGTTCGAAGAGTCGCTCAGATAAGCCCACACCAGAGATCTTGAGGAATGGCTAGATGTCGACTCATCAAGACCTGGGATTTTGTTCGAAAAGTGAATCGGATAAGCCCGCCAAATGCCACTTCCGCTTGCGTGAGATTGTATCCTTTGCGCGAATCTATTTCGAGAAAGGGCAATGTATCACCGACACAGTCAGCATTTCTCTAGAGGATATTGTGTGCCATAAGTGGGGGTGTGACTATGGCAGTCTGGTATACTTTTTTATATGAAAAAGAAAGACATTATTTCACACATTCACCAATGGGTTGCATCAGGAGTGGTGAATCAAGAGCAAGCATCAAAAATGATTGCCGATATAGAAGCGGCAGTCTCGGAACGTTCCAGCCGAACGTTCATCAATGCGGTCATGTATATGGGCGCAACCGGTTTATCGCTAGGGATGCTTCTACTGATCGCTGCTAATTGGTCCGCGTTATCCAGAGGTATACAGCTTTTGTTAGTGCTGTTACTGCCGACGGTGCCGTTTGTATTCGCCTACTGGCAGCTACAAGTACGAGATGGGGGAGGTATGGTACTGGGGCGTGCTGCCAACATACTGGCGGTTGCGGCAATTGGCGGTTCTTTAGCTTTGATTGGTCAAATATACAATTTGGACTCTCCCGCTTTTCAGCTTATAGGGCTTTGGACAGTGTTGTCTTTGCCGTTTGTGTTTGTATTCCGCAAGATAGAAAATGTACTGCTGAGTGCATCGGGAATCGGTGCCACTATTTTTTTTGCCATTCTTGAGTTGGGGGAAGGTCGGATGGAAGAGAGTGTACTGGTGTTGTTGTTAACCATCGCAGGTGTGCTGTATGCCTATGTGCTCTATACCTTGGGCAATGTACTGCGATATATGCAGGAATGGTTGGAGAGCGGGAGAGTACTGCGTATCGGTTCGGTTGCTTTGGCGACACTGGTATTGTTTGTTACCACCTTTGAAGGCTATGCGCGGGAGTTACTGGGCGGCTACTCTGCTACCGGAGACGGTTCGTGGGTCGGTTTGTCCATTGTATTTAATATATTATTCATTATTTTCTTGTTCTTTGCGATTGTGCGTGCGACACGGTTTGAAGAATATGCACTGGCGTTTGGCCTAGTGCGCTTTTTCGGAATCTACTTGCTGGTAAAGTACTTTACCTTATTCTTCTCCATGATGGATACCGGACTCTTCTTTGTTATCGGCGGTCTGCTTTTCATCGCCAGTGGCTGGCTGTTAGAAAAGAAGAAGACACTGCTTCTCGCATACATGAAAGGAACTTTTGATCATTCTTCAGAAAATAATACCCGCGTATGAACATACTGAAAAAACATCTTGCTATCATTTTACCCGTCGGCATGATCGTACTGGTTCTGGGAGGGATAATCTTCTACCAGGAGCAATTGATACGGAACGGACAGACGGTGATACTGCAGACACGCCCGGTTGATCCCCGTGACCTTTTGAAGGGTGAGTACGTTATTCTCAGGTATGCTATTGAACAGGACCCGAGGGTACTTACACTTGCCAAACGATTACCTGATGATGCTCCCATATATGTGCGATTGAAAAAAGACAAACGCGGTGTTGCACAGATCTTGTCGGTGAGTGATCGTGCGCCGCAATCTTATGGAACCGACTTGTATTTGGTGGGGGTGGTAAATCGCAATCGCGTTTCCTTTCCCTCTATTGGACAATTTTATGTACCAGAAGGAGCGGGTCTTCCTATTGAGAGACTTCGTGACAAGCTTCATGTAGAGGTGGTGTTAAAAGATGGAAAAGCTCGCGTCATCAATCTGCTGGACGAACAGCTGAATGTTATAGATCCGACAGATTATATAGATAGTTCTGCACGGTGAGCGTCGGAAAAGGTTTTGTTTTGATGCCCTGTACATTTTGTTTTTGTCACTCTGGGCTACTGTTGTGTTGCAAGCGGCTATGTCTATAATGGGTGGAGGTACTTGGAATATAAAAGCCCGTATACTGTACAAATATGAACAAAACAGATCGTACACTTATTCAAGAGGCGAAGAAAAACCCCAATGCATTTTCCGCGCTCTATGAGAAGTACTACCAAAAAATTTATAACTATTTTTGGTATCGTGTAGGGCATGATGTGGCAGTTGCTGAAGATTTGACGCAAGAGACATTTGTACGTGCATACAAGGCATTGCCACGATACAAAGAAGCGGGAAAGGCATATGATTCATATTTATTGACTATTGCTCACAACCTTCTGGTTAATTACTACCGTACTCCCAAACCGATTTCCATTGAGGCGACCGGTGTGGAAGTTCCTCAGGAGATATGGAGTGATATTGAAAAGAAAGATAATATTCGTGCACTCTGGAGGGCGGTACAGCAGTTAACTCCTACTGAGCAGAATATCCTGTATCTAAAATATAAAGAAGGGTATCGTATAGCCGAGATTGCGCGGATAGTGGGAAAGTCAGAAAATGCAGTCAAGCTGGTCTTGTCGCGCGCCCGAAAGAAACTTGCCCATCACCCTTACTTAAATGCGATTGCTCACTTTAGCGATGCTCAGCCAAAGCGGGCTCCGGGTCGCTACACCAAGTATGTACCAAAGGGCACCTGACACCTTTTGCAGATGGGTGTGTTCATTATGGTGACGAAGTGTGGTGGTCAACTTCGTTGTGTTATGAGTAATATCAAATGTTTGGTAGGTGACAGTATGTACACTTTCTTCCATGCAAATGCGCGTGTGGCATTGGCAGATTGGAGAAAAGCATGTACCAAGTCAATATCAAATGCGGTATAGCTCACACAGCGCTCTATAGATGAGAACGTAGATGGTTGAAGTGACGCACTGCTGGTCACTGTGCGTAGGGTACACACCCTACGGGCCTGAGGGGCTAACCGTGGTGCTGTGCACCGCAGTATCCTCAGGCGGCATTTGAGATACCGAAGCCCGATCGGGCTTTTTCCGTATCACTGGTGGGGTGTTTGTAAAGTATGACACCTTTTTCATGGTGGTGTGTTTTATAAGACGAAGAATCGTATACGAGATTGCATCGTTACGATTCCCCCTATTTGGTCGACTTCCATTACCAGATAATTAAGCACAGTATTGTAAAGGAGTATGAAATTAATAAACAGAAGCGTGGACAATGCGCGAGCTCCGGTAGTGGTTGAGGATCCGATTTTGTCTTTGCGGAGTGTGCAGGAAGCTATGGATCGCATCTTTAATGACTCACTACTTTCTTCCTTTGGACGAACGAGCGGTTGGGGTATGCTGCAGGGGGCTGAGTCGTTCTCACCCCGAGTGGATATCTCTGAGACCGAGCAGGAGGTGCGTGTTCGCGCCGAGTTGCCCGGTATGGATCCAAAAGATGTTACAGTGGAAGTGACAGATGATTCGTTGTCGTTATCAGGCACACTGGAGCGAAGCGCAGAAGAGAAGCAGGAGAACTATTACCGGATTGAACGTGGCTATGGTCGTTTCTCGCGAGAGTTTGTGCTGCCGGCAAAGGTGGATGTTGATTCGGTTAAAGCAGAGGCAAAAGATGGTGTGATTACCATCACATTACAAAAGCAGCCGAGCGCAAAGAAGAAAAAGGTTGCCATCAGTACCTAGCGGTACGGGCGTGTGGTATGCCCAAACAGGTTTGTTCATTATCAGGTAACAAATGGAGGCTTATGTGTGAAATAATCGGAGCGCAGCGCCGAGTCGTGTGCGCTCCGGTTTTTTGATGCTCGGTTTGTACCGCTAGTGCGCGAGCGCGACACAGGTGATTGATGCGGGGTGGTGCGGCAAAAGCGCAGCTTTTGCCGCACGCAATGTTGCTCCCGTGGTCACCACATCATCAAGCAGTATCAGATGGTGACCGTCAATGTGGGACGGCTTTTTTACCGCAAACGCATCCTGCAAGTTCGTTAGGCGCTTTGAGCGTGTCAGGGTTGTTTGTGCAGGGGTGTGTCGCCTCCGACTCAGTGAGGTAGATATGGTGATGTGTGATGTGGTGCGGGCTGACAGCTTGAGTACTTCATGAACCTGGTTATACCCACGTCTGCGTAATCGTTTACCGGAAAGCGGGATGGGAAGAATTACGTGAGGGACACGTGTATTTGACTGTAGGTACAAAGTCAGCACTGTCGCAAGCAACTGTTGCGCATGTCGGTGGCAGTGATACTTATTGAGGTGTATTGCGGCGGTTACCGCGGGGTGCTGGTAGGGGAGCAGATAGGTTATGTCTCCATACCGCTGTGGTGTATAGAGGGCACTAAACGCATCCACCGTGTACTGCTGCAGACGCAGCTCATCTTCTGAAGGAGGGAATAAGTAGTGAATGAGTGTTTTATAATCCAGATACATTCCTTTTAGTATATCGCCAAGCAGTGGTAGAATAAAAGTGGCTATGGCACTGGATTTTAAAAAGATTTTTTCCACGCTGCAAACAAAAAAAATTCTCACTCCCACTAACGTCGTGGGTGTTGATTTGGGTTCCTCCTCAATTAAAGTTGTCGCAGTAAAAAAAACAGAGGATGTGCTGACTTTAGACACCTACGGTGAACTGCAGTTGGGTCCCTATGTGGACCAGGAACTGGGGAAGTCCGTTGTGCTACCGATAGAGAAAAAAATAGAGGCGGTTGTGGACGTCTTGCGTGAGTCAAAAGTGTCTGCTAGTCATGGCATTTTTACGTTACCTCTGACAAACAGTTTTATTACCGTTTTTTCTATTACCGCCAAAGATGGCGAAAGTCTGGCACCTCGAGTACGGGTGGAGGCGCGAAAGTATATTCCGGTCCCCATGTCGGATGTATCGTTTGAGTGGACGGAGCTGCCTCCCCTGGGCGAAGCACTCGACAATGTGCATGAAGTGCTTATTGTGGCAGTACAGAATGAAGCGCAACAAGAATTGCAAAAAGTCAAACAGTCGGTTGAGATGGATGCGACCCCCAGTGAGATTGAGTTGTTTAGTGCGTTGCGTGCGCTACAGAAGTCAGGTGACAGCTCGCTGGCAATTATTGATTTAGGTGCCAAAACCAGCAAGATATACATCAGTAAAGACGGTATGGTGCGCCGTATTCACCGAGTGTTTGCCGGAGGAACACAAGCAACGCAACTCATTGCAAAAGAGCTTTCCATACCCTATGAAGAGGCGGAAAACCAAAAACGTAACTACATGGAAGGAGACGATCAAGCCATTGTCATCAAAAAAGCGGTTGTCTCCGCCTTTGAGCGCCCGTTTCAAGAGTTTCGGCGTGTTCTTGAACAGTATGAGGCACGTGTGGGTGAGCCTGTGTCCCGTGTGGTGCTAACGGGAGGGTCTGCTTCTTTTGCAGAGATGCAGACATACGCAGGCTATATGCTTGATCGTACCGTTGAGCTGGCAAATCCCTTTGGAAAGGTTGCCTATCCCGCATTTATGGAAGATATGCTCATGGAACTTGCGCCAACTTTCAGCATAGCCTTGGGTGCCGCGCTGCGAGCATACGATAGCTAGACGCTGTCCACATACAGACTGACAACTTGTGTGCCAGCAATGTATAATTTTCTATATGCCAGAAAGTTCTTTTATTCCCAAAGCTCCCATTCGTAATGCACCCCCGGTACGCACTGTGCGGCGAATGTATGTGCTGCAGTATATTTCAATAGTATTCTTTTTGAGTACGGTTGTGGTAACCGGTGTGGTGTTGTTTTTATACTTTAATGAATTAAGTAACCTTACGCAGCAACAAAAAAGACTGGAAGAGGCACGTCAGCTCGCCTTTGATAACAGCAGACTGGAGGAGTTGCGCGAGTTCAGTTTGCGAACAAAAGAAGCATCCAAAATTTTAAACGAAAATGTACCCCTCGTGTTACTACTCACATCTTTGGAGTCAACCATAGTGAATACATTGGTGGTTTCCGAGTTTTTGTACGGTCAGCAAGAGGACGGCTCCAATGCGGTTTCGCTTACCGTGTCGTCGCCTGACTATAACACGTTGCTGTTCCAACGGAATGTGTTACAAGATGATCCGCTGTGGAGGGGCGCACGAATTGATCAGATTTCCTATGGAGGGGGTATCAAAAACGTAGAAGACCTACAGGATGTGGATTTGGTTTCATTTACCCTCGTGCAACCAATCACCCCGTCTCTCTTTGAGGGAGTAAATGCTGACACATCTGTCACGTCAGAAGAACAGGTGGAGGTTGGTAGTGATGAACCTGCGGTGTTTGAGGTTGTGGAAGAGTCACCGTCCGAAGAAGTGATTACTGAAGAAGTGTTGGATGACGGCGTATAGGTCACGATTGGTTGATACATAACACAAAAAATATGGGTTACAAAACAATTTCACAAATACTCATGGTCATAGCGTCACTGGTTTTGGTGTTCGCCCTTATTATGCCCAAGTGGGAAGATATCAAACGTCTGCAAGGTGAGGTAGAAGATTATAAGCGCGCCATTGCAAACATAGATCAATATAACAATGAGCTACAACGGCTGTTAAATGAGAAAGAGAACTTGGGACAAAACAATGCACAGAAGTTGGAAACCTATCTCCCCAATGAAGTGGATGTGCCGGTGGTAATGTCCGATATAGAGCTGATTGCGAAGATGGCGGGTATGAAAGTGTTGTCTATGGCACAAGCGGACGACTTGGAAGAGCGGGGGATATATCAGGCAAATACCGGAGGTAACGGCAATGAAACAGAGGAAGGGGCTGATATGCCGGAGCTGTCCACTGTCGATGTGTCAGTGCGCATGGTGGGTACGTATGATGGTTTGAAGAAAATGTTGGCAACCCTCTTTTTGAATAAGTATCCATTGGTGCCGGTGGAGCTGAAATTTGCGTCCAAAGATGTTATAGAAAACGTCGCGGATCCGGATAATCCCTTGTTTGACTTTGCACTGGTGTTACGAACCTATAGTTTTAGCAGATAACCGTTAGGAGCTTATGTCATCTTCACTTCAAAATCTACTCATAGTTGCGGGCGTGGGCATACTGCTTGCCCTTGGGTATTACCTGTTTGCCCAAAAGGATACATCTACACTGCAGAATGCGGAGGTCAACAACATGATTGCCGCCGAGTC
>WFTF01000034.1 GCA_015485575.1 Patescibacteria group bacterium
CACCAATGGATACCTTGCGGAGAATGTCGCGCGCATTCATGTACTCGCGACCGTAGATAATACCCGAACCAAAAGGGAACAGGTCAATAAAGACGCGTGCGCGTCCGATTGCGGAAACTTTTCCCTCAATAATATCTCCCACTTGTGGTGGCGTGGGGCTTTCCGCAACATATTTTTGCATCACGGGGGATGCCGTTGCTGTCTGTGACATATGATTATTGTCTTTTTATCCGACGACACGCGTCCGCACTGCCGTGTCTCGTGGCCGTAGTGCTTCAGTGCGGGATTAAACGTGTGCCGCTAGAACTGATAAACCTCAAAAAGGTCCGGCTACTATACTATATGTGCACAAAAAAGCAATTTTTTTGAAAGTCTCCTGTACCAGGTGCGGTGTGGCATCAAAAGCGCGTTTCGTATCTGTTGTTAGGTGTGGGGTAGGGGTGTTTCGTTGTCCTTTCAAGTCGCGCTCTTTTCTCGTATAATAGAGTGCATATGGTAATTACACATCACGGTGGGCAGTGCTTCAAAGTGTCGTTTGGTGATACGACGCTTGCGTTTGACCCTATTTCAAAGAAATCAAAATTATCACCTGCTAAGTTTGGCTCGGATATCGCGTTTGTATCGCTCTATCACCCTGATTTTAACGGTATAGAGCAGGTATCCCATGGCAACCGACAGCCATTTGCCATTGACGGCCCGGGAGAATATGAGATCGGTGAGGTGACCGCTCGCGGTTTTGGTGTACGTACCACCTACGACAAGAAAGAACGCTTCAATACCATCTATCAGGTAACGCTTGAGGGTATGAACTTGGTCTTCTTAGGTGCCCTGTCCGACCCTGAAATAGACCCGAAGATACTTGGAGAGTTGGGTGACATTGATATTTTATTTCTTCCTATCGGCGGCGGGGATGTATTGGAGGTACCGCAGGCGTCCAAGCTGGCGGTAAAATTGGAGGCAAAATGTGTTATTCCCATGCACTATGACAAGAAGGCATTGGACGCCTTCTTGAAGGAAGAGGGGGAGACCAACGGAGGCGGTAAACCGCAAGAGAAGCTCACCATCAAAAAGAAAGACGTTGCCGCTATGAGTGGCGAGGTGGTGGTGCTGCAGGCGCGATAAGTTACGGGCGGCGAGTAGAAAAACGTGGTTTTTCTACTCGCCGCCCCAACAGCATATGTTACGAAAAATAGAAGAGTTGCGAAAAAAACCAAAATACGTACGCGACCGCTACGCCTTTTGGGGCGCCTTTTTGTTTACCGCTTTGATTGTGGTGTTCTATGTATTGAGTATCCCGGCACGTTTTGGTGTACTAACGGGAGTGTCACCCGTTGAGAAGACGGAAGGAGGGTTTTCGCGTGTGTTTTCCGATATGAAAGCGTCTGTGATACAAGCTGTCGCTCCCGAGCGCAGTACTGTCATGTCGTCACCAAACACCTCGTCGTCTACAGAAGATGATTCCAATGAAAACATCATAGACTTTGCCACTTTCTTTGAAGATGCCGCCACCTCAAATGCACCAACAGCCCCTCCCAAGCCGATATTGATCGCCACCACCAGTAGCAAAAGTGTATCCTCCAGTACTGAGTGATTATGCTACAATAGGGCACATGCTTTTATAATGTTTAGATTGACTACCGATAAGATATCATGCCGAAAAAGACCATAAAAGAACCAGCAGACAGTCCCGAAGAGAATCGTGGAATTATCCAACAGAGTATTACCGAAGAAATGCGCACCGCTTATCTGGACTACGCCATGTCGGTAATTACCGGGCGTGCGCTACCGGACGTGCGTGATGGTTTGAAACCGGTCCATAGGCGTATTTTGTACTCTATGCGCTTAAATGGTCTTACCGCGTCGGCTAAGTTCAAGAAGTCCGCAACCGTGGTGGGAGATGTGTTAGGCAGCTTTCACCCGCACGGAGACGCCGCGGTGTATGACGCTATGGTCAAGTTGGCGCAGGATTTTACCACTCGCTATCCACTTATATTGGGGCAGGGAAACTTTGGCTCCATTGACGGTGATTCGGCTGCGGCGTATAGGTATACCGAAGCGAAGATGTCCAAGATTGCAGAAGAAATGTTGCGCGATCTGGAAAAAGACACGGTGGACTGGCGTCCCAACTTTGACGGTACCAAAAAAGAGCCCGAGGTGTTGCCTGCGGGAATGCCCAACCTGCTTTTGATGGGGACCCTGGGCATTGCCGTTGGTATGGCAACCAATATCCCTCCACATAACTTGCGTGAAGTGTCGGATGCGGTGTCGTATTTGGTAGATAACCCTGATGCATCTACTGACGATCTTCTCAAGTTCATCAAGGGTCCCGACTTCCCTATGGGAGGTATTGTTTTTGACCAGAAAGCAATCAAGCACGCCTACGCAAATGGTCGCGGAGGTGTGGTGTGTCGCGGTGAAGCGGAGATTGTTGAGGATAAGAAGGGAAACTTCTCCATTGTCATTACCTCCATACCGTTTCGGGTAAATAAAGCGGATATGCAGGAGAAGATTGCCAATCTTGTGCGCGATAAGAAGATTGAGGGTATTAAAGAGATGCGTGACGAGTCCACCGATGACATTCGGGTAGTGATTGAATTGAAGTCCGGTGCTAATCCGCAGACGGTGCTGAACAAACTGTATAAGCTCACACAATTGGAAGATACCTTTAACTACAACATGGTTGCACTGGTGGATGGAGCGCCGCAGACACTGTCTTTGAAGGCGATTTTGGAGGAATACATTAAACACCGCGCAGAGGTTATCAAGCGGCGAACACAGTATGACTTGCAGAAGGCGAAGGATCGTGAGCATATTCTTCTGGGCTTGAAGAAGGCACTGGATCATATTGACAAAATTATTAAGCTCATCCGTGCCGCAAAGGATGTTCCAACCGCACATGCGCAACTGATGAAAACGTTTAAGTTTTCTTCCATACAGGCGCAAGCTATCTTGGATATGCGCCTGCAGAAGCTGGCGGGACTTGAACGGAAGAAGATTGAAGATGAGTTGAAGGAGGTGCAAGCGTTGATTAAGGAGCTGGAGTCTATTCTCAAAAGCAAGAAGAAAATGATGCGCATTGTCAAAGACGAACTTGCCGACGCCGCGGAACGCTTCGGTGATGATCGCCGCACCAAGGTGGTGAAGGGCGGAGTGAAAAACATCAGTGCAGAGGACTTGGTTGCTGACGAGGAATCGGTTTTGGTGCTCACCAAGGGCGGCTATGTCAAGCGTACCAATCCGTCAGAATACAAAACACAAAAGCGTGGCGGTGTGGGCGTGGTTGATCTCAACACCAAAGAAGAAGATGTGGTGACCACTCTATTGACCACTTCCACGCACAGTGACCTGCTCTTCTTTACTGACAAGGGAAAGGTGTACCAGTGTAAGATGTTTGAGATTCCGGAAGGACGTCGCGCCACAAAAGGCAAGTCCATCATGAACTTCCTTTCGCTGGGAAGTGATGAGCATGTCACCTCGGTGCTGCCGGTACGCAAGGGAGCTTGGGACGAGGGAGATTGGAGTTTACTTATGGTGACCCGCAATGGAGTGGTGAAAAAATCAGACGCATCCGCTTTCAAGGATGTCAGACGAAGCGGTTTAATTGCAATTACTCTGAAAGATGGCGACTCCCTGATTTCCACCAAGTTTGTCGGTGCGGGTGATGAGGTGCTTTTGGTGACCCACAATGGACAGGCGATTCGCTTTAAGGAAAGTGATGTACGGCAAATGGGACGCACGGCAGCGGGAGTATGCGGGATGAAACTGAAGGGAGACGATCACATTGTCGCCGGTGACGTCTTAAAGAAAGGACAGGCGGATCGGGAGATACTGGTGGTGACTGAAAACGGCTACGGCAAGGCAACACCCGCAAAAGAATACAAAACGCAAAATCGCGGAGGCAGCGGCATTAAAACAGCAAAGGTTACCTCAAAAACGGGCAAGGTCGTGGGTGCTGCCGCACTTACCCCCGAAGACCGAACAGACGGCGAGTTGGTGGTCATGAGCAAAAATGGACAGGTGATCAAACTGCCGTTGAAAGACGTACCTACCTTGGGACGCGACACGCAAGGGGTCAAGGTAATGCGCATGAAGCAGGGGGACAGTATTGCCACCATTGTGTACTTCTAAGCACGCAGTGTAATTGACCAATGCCCATAGCTATAACAAAGTAAAAAAAAGTAAGAGCAGTACAAAGGCAGCTAACGTCTGTGCACATTTACCGGTACTGCCTCATTGGTTGCACAATCTAACGAGTGTGCGTACGTTGTCGCGGTGTATCCCAAAGTACTGCTTTTCATGTGTCTGACACTCGGTGTATACTGGTGTCATATATGGATGATATATCAAGCACAACGGGAGTGAAACTGCAAGGGCGCTTTGTAGTACCCAGCAAGGTTGCAACACATTTTCATATTCGCGAGGGTGATACTGTGGCGGACTTTGGAGCGGGCGGTGGGTATTTTATTGAGATTCTCGCCAATCTTGTAGGGGAGGAGGGGTCGGTGTATGCCTGTGAAATACAGAGAGATCTGGTGGATACAATCGGTGCGTTGGCACGAAGTAAGGGGTTGCATCAGGTGCGTCCTCTTTGGGGTGACTTGGAGGAAATAGGGGGGACCAAGGTGCCGGATGGAGTTGTGGATGTGGCGCTACTGGTCAATACGTTTTTTCAACTGGAGGATAAGACAACGGCACTGCGAGAGATAGCGCGTACGATGCGATCAGGAGGAAAGCTCTTTATCATAGATTGGTCAGAATCATTTGCAGGTTTGGGACCACACCCTGACGCGGTAGTTACACAGACACAAGCAATTGACTTGTGCGAGCAGGAAGGGTTTGTGTATGAGCGAGAGTTTGATGCAGGCGACCATCACTATGGACTAGCATTTCGCAAACCATAAGCAGACGGTGCACTTTTCATACTTCGCATACTTACACAC
>WFTF01000035.1 GCA_015485575.1 Patescibacteria group bacterium
CCCCCAGACTTATGCAGTGACTTATCCCCGTGTTATCCACAGAATGGCTCAAAATAAGGCTTTACAAAGCATCTTGACATGGTATTGACCAATACCGGGAATATGAGAGTATATATGTAGGTTTACGCGGTGGTGATATTCATACTATGTCTTTGGCGGCTACCAAAGGCACAGGCGCGTAGACCAAAGCTCTACGTTGTACAAGAAAGGGCCGATGGTGAATGTGACGAAAGTCATGTTTACCACCGGCCCTTTCACTGTCTGACTTGACAAGTATGATCGTTTTAACTACTGTGCGTGACGGAATGTACTTACAGAAGAGGGAAGGTCATGACGGCACTGTCGCGCATGGATGACATACTCCTGAAAAAGATGCAACAGTTCAGTGAACATCAGCAAGTGGAGACGGGTAGGAATTGCTACTACCTTGCGTACGAGTTTTATTTACTTGAACAAATATGTGGTGTGTATCTGCCTGCTATCTTGGCGGTACCCATTGCGGTGTTTGAGTCGGCTTTTTTGGGTATGTTTCTCTTGGTGGTGATAGCGCTTTTCTGGCCATTGCGCCGGCAGAGGGGTGAAATGATGCGGATCATCAAGTATCAG
This sequence comes from Patescibacteria group bacterium, assembly GCA_015485575.1. Classification (GTDB taxonomy): domain Bacteria; phylum Patescibacteriota; class Minisyncoccia; order Phycocordibacterales; family UBA918; genus OLB19. Next base: position 607 of record WFTF01000035.1, read on the forward strand.
AAGAAAAAGCTACCGGAACCTCCAAAAGAGCTACGTATTTCTACACTCGTGCGAGTGCTGCTTCTCACCGCTTTTTGGTTGTGGTTCATCGTGTACGTTTCGGAAAGTAGTGTGCTCATGGCTGGTTTGGCGATGCTGTTGTTGCTGGACAATATCTTCGTCGTGGTCATCATCTATTTGGTTTCATGCACACCGTTGCCGCCCGAGCAGCTGCAGTGGAGGCGACAGAGACTCGCTTCATACCGGAAGAGTGGCATACTCAAACCACAAGCGACATGAATCACATCACCAGAGAGACTCCCTCTGGTGATGTTTTTTGTATGTAAAACCGCGCAGCACTGCTGCGCGGTGCCTTATGCTCTCTGTACAATGTAGCTGAGCCACCGATCTTGTACATTGTATCCGTGCGTTTCTCCTTGATAACGCACCTTAAAGCCGGACTGACCAAGATACATCTGCTGTTGAGGCGCGCTCAAGAGCGTGAAGTGTCTCGTGTCCCTCTTGCTGCTTTTGGTATGTGCAAGTGGGAAGGAGACATACGCTATCCCATTGGGGATCAACAGCCGGTACAGGTTGGTCAATGCCAAAGGTATGTACGGTTCCGACACGTGCTGTATCACCGCAGAGCACCAGATACCGGCAAAGCGCTCCTTTTGAGGTAGTGTGTCCCACTCAGCGATATTTCCCTCATGGAAGTGCAGATGGGGATAGCGAGCGCGTGCCATCTGTACGAAGGACTGTGCAATGTCAATGCCGCAGTAGTGCACATGGGGGAGATACTTCTTCAGTGACGGATAGCGCAGTGCATTTGCGCATCCAATATCAAGCAGTGTTGTACTCTTGCTGTGATACTGCAGAAAAAAGTCGGCAAAGACTTTTGCTTCCGCGTCAAGGAAGTAAGGATCTCTGTGCCGTATGTACACCTCTGCAAAGCGTTCGTAAAACGCTTTGGTTTTTGCGATGGCAAGATCGTCCATGATTACATCCTTTTTGAAAAACCTACTGCAGAGTACTGTAGTAGGTTTTTTGCATATTGCAAGCCCCTCTCTTTTTTGGAGATCTATTTCGCTTTCAAATGGACGTAGATGTCCTCAAGAGCACGCACACCGTCACCCGCGGAGATATTGTTTTGATGGTATTTGATGTTGGTGCAGTCGCCTGCAGCCCAGATACCCGGTGTACTGCTTTGTTGTGTCCATGGGTCTATGATGATTCGATTGTATTCATCCAGATCTACGGTACCTTTGAGAAAATCGGTGTTTGGAATCATACCGATTTCCACAAAAATACCTCTCACTGCCAGGTGATGTTCACCATCCGGGTCAGTGTAGGTCAGTCCGGTTACAAAGTCGTCGCCGGTGACTTCTGTAGTGGTGGCATTGAGAATACCTGTCATGTTTTCATGTGCAAGCACCTTTTCTACAGTCACCGGATCTGCACGGTATGAATCACTGCGTTGCAGCAGGGTAACACTTTTAGCATAGGCAAGCAATTGTGCAGCCGTCTCAAACGCAGCATTTCCTCCACCGATAACAGCCACGTCTTGTCCTGCAAAGAGTGGTCCATCACAGCTGGCACAGTAGGTCAATCCTTTGTGTTCAAAGGTATCTGCACCGATGGCAGGCAAGCGCCTGCGCTTTGAACCGGTTGCAACCAAAACCGTGCGTGCTTCTATGGTGGTATTTCCTTCAAGAGTGATGGTAAAGGTGCCATCATCTTGTTTTTCTATGTGTGTCACCGATGTGTTGTCTCTAATTTCCACAAACCCATCGGCATATGTACGAAGATGCTCCTCCAAGTTTTTTGCAAGTTCAGATCCGGCAATGTGTGGGGTTCCAATCCAGTTTTGAATATCGGTAGATACGATACTTTGCCCACCCCATTCCTTCGTAACAAAAAGTGTATTTAGTTGTTTTCGTGAGGCGTATACTCCCGCTGCGATACCTGCCGGACCGCCACCTATAATAAGTAAATCGTACATGTCAGTATGTATTGTGTGTTACATATAATGCGCTGTATTATACCCGATTTGTCACAGTCGGGCTATCTACAACCATCCACTGTTCAATCTGAACCCAAGCTCACTATCACAAAAACCTAGGTCATTGAATGACCTAGGTTTTTGTGAGTTGTGTATCTTTGCTCGCGGTTTGCGGTGCGAGGAAGGCGTTCCTCAGATTGCTGTGCCCCGCAGTGTTGCTTTTTTGCTTTATTCAAAGCTTTACTTAAGTTTGACCTTCTTAGGAAGGCTGGGACTGACGCAAGTTACTCAAGAGATTTGTTCTGTAAGTACTTGCTGTCCCGACGCTCTCGTTTTCTTTCTAGAGAAGGAAAGAAAACATTGTTTACGTCTCCCAAAGCTAAAGAACAGTACGCAGGTACTGTTCTTTTCGACGCTTTGAGTCCCATTGGGGCGCCGTAAGCAGTAATGTGTATCTTACTTACAGAGATGGTTACTTGAGTTTAGAACGGCGTAGGAACGCGGGTACGGCGCCCCAATCCTCATCGTCTTCCTCGTCCATGGGGTCAACGGGACGTGGTTCGGTTTTGATATCTGACTGTACCGGTTTTGCGTTTTCCTGTTTTACTTCGCTTGCAATTGTAGATTCCTCTTCTTCTTTTTTGCGAGGTGATCCCAGTGAGTTGAAGATACGTCCACGACCTTCCTCAGTTTCGGCTTGTGTATCTTCCGCACGTCCTACCGGGGTGCGGACTACCGTGGAGTTGTTGGCAACACTTTCTCCCGCCTCGGGGAAACCGGTTGCAATCACGGTGACCTTCAATTCGTTTTTCTTGATTTTTTCATCGCGAATGGCACCAAATATGACTTTCGCATGAGGGTCAATGGATTCGGTGATGACGCGTGCTGCGTCTTGAATTTCCAGCATACCCAGGTCGTCGCCTCCCGCAATGGCAAATAGCACACCCTTTGCTCCGGTAATAGATACCTCAAGCAGGGGAGAGTTAATCGCCGCTTGCGCCGCTTCTTCCGCACGCTTTTCTCCTGAAGAGGTGCCAATACCCATCAGTGCCGACCCGGCATTTTCCATCACAGAACGAATATCAGCAAAGTCAACATTGATGATACCCGGCATGGTAATAAGATCCGATATTCCCTCAACTGCTTGCTTGAGAATGTCATCACACATGCCGAATGCATTTTTTACGGTCGTTTCCTTGTCTACAATCGCAAGGAGACGGTCGTTTGGGATGGTGATCAATGCATCAACTTCTTTTTTGAGTTCTTCTATACCTTGCAGTGCCAGGCGCATGCGTTCTTGCCCCTCAAAGAGGAAGGGTTTGGTAACCACTCCGACGGTCAGAGCACCACTCTCGCGTGCAATTTTTGCCACCACCGGAGCTGCACCTGTTCCGGTACCGCCACCCATACCGCCGGTGATGAAGATCATGTCGGTTCCTTTGAGAGCGTTTGCAACTTCTTCTCGGGTTTCTTCAGCCGCTTTACGTCCCATGTCCGGGTTGCCGCCCGCACCCAGCCCTCGGGTAAGGTTTTTGCCAATGTGGATTTTCTTTTTGGCGAGTGAGTTGTGTAGGTCTTGAGCATCACTGTTAATGGAGATGAACTCAACACCTTTAATTTTGTTGGCTATCATGTGGTTCACGGCGTTGTTTCCGGAACCACCTACTCCGACAACGCGGATGCGTGCAAATGACTCTACGTCTGACTTAATTTGTTCCATAACTATCTTTTAATACCTCCCTGATACCACCTTCGGTCTCTCAAGTGGCGACTTGTAATATGCTGCACATAATACACGCATCATATCTATCTGTCACGATATTGACATAATCGTGTTTTGTGTGATTGACATTTTATAAAAAGTATGTATTCAGTTCCGGAATAAACTCTTATGTTATCAGATAGTATAGGAGAGGGATGTGTCGGTGATATTGATTATGGAAGGAATTGACTAATCCAATGCAGGATGTTGTGCTTTGTCTGTTTCGCAATTCCAATAGGATTTTCTTCCTCATCGCCACTGGCGCCCCACATGCACAATCCATAGGATACCGCCCACGATGCGTCGCGTATCTTTCCATTCTGACCCGGGTCCAATGTTGCAATACGTGAAGGTAATCGTAACGCGGCTCGCGCCAGGTCCTGTATGGTTGCAAGTCCCGAGCCACCTCCGGTAATGATAATACCTGCAGGCAACAGGCCATCGCGTTTGATGGATTTTAGGTGTGCATCAATCAGCTCAAATATGTCAGTTAAGCGAGCGGCGATAATTTCATCTAGTTTACGCTTGGAATAACTTGCGCTACTCATGCCGCCGCGTTTTATTTTTTCCGCTTCCTCAAGTGGTATTTTTAATCCCAGTGCGATATCGTTGGTGATATCGTTTGAACCGATGGGGAAGACTTTCAGCGAGATAGGAGTGCTGTTTTCAAATACCACAATGGACACCGTTTCAGCGCCTATATTTGCCAAAACGCAACCCGCTCGTTTTTGTGCTTTGGTGAGCATTACAAAACTGGCTGCCAGTGGTGATGCCATGATATCTTCCACCGAGATTCCGGTGCTTTCTATGGCATTGACCAGGTCATTCAGATGCTGCTCAAAGGTAGTGATGAACAGTGTTTCCACTTCCAGCTTAGTGCCGCGCATACCTTGAGGTTTCCCAAGCACCAGCTGTCCATCAATATGGTAGGAGAGTGGTATAGCGTGCAGTACTTTTTTATTTGGAATATGCTCAAGAATACGTTCTTCGCTATCTTGCATTGCTTTTTCTATGTCTATGTTGGTGATTTCAGAGTCCGCTCTGGTGGTAATGACCTCACCGCGGGAGGTGATTTCATCAATACCAATACCTCCCATGGCAACATAGGCACGCTTTACGTCAACTCCCGCCGCCTTTTCCGCTTGTGCAACCGCACTGCGTACGCTTCGTATAACGTCTGACTCATTGATAATATAGCCGTTGCGTAATCCTCGACTTTCCGCATAGCCGGTGCCGATAATTTGTGGCAGTACACGCTCTTTCTTGTGTGATTTGGGAACGCGCACAATAACCACCTTCACTTGGTAGGTTCCCACGTCAATACCTGTGATAATTCGTTCACTCATACAATCATCTAGCGTAGAGTATACTTTCTGCAGTATTTTTCTTCCGCTTCTTCCATTGTAGCACCATGTGTGTATCCTTTCAGGTGTAGACAGCCGTGGATAAACAGAAAGCCGATATATCCCTCAGGCGTCATACCGAACCGATGCGCCTCCTTGCGGGCAACGGTGGGAGTAATAAAAATTTCACCCATATTCTCAGAGAGTGGAAAAGACAGTACGTTCGGTGTGTAGGTTTTGTTGCGATAGCTGGCATTTAGTTTTTGTGCACGACATGCACCCACAAAGGCAAGGGAGAGTTGATAGTTGTTACCAAGTATGTCTTCCTTAATTTTTTTGTAGGGCAGTGCAGGGTAGCTGCGAGCGGTGTTGGTAATCCAGAGTGTTTCCATAGCAAAGGTCATTATAGCATTGTGTATATCAAAACAGCCGCCTGTGTAGGTGGCTGTTTTTTGATCTGCTTAGCGTCGTCGTCCAGCGCGCTCTTGGATAATTCCAAGCTTCAGCTGTTTTTCGTATTCCGCTTTTTTCTTCAGCTTTTTCAGGCGCGCCATTTTGCGTACATTTTCGCTTTTTGTGCGTGAATAGTATCGGATTTTTCGCACGCGAGGTATAATGCCGGCCCCTTGTACACGCTTGGTGAAGCGACGAATGACATTGGCGCTACTCTCGTTGTTATTTTTTTCTACTTGAACATTTATTGCCATATGTGGGCGACACAATAGCATGTTGGGAAACGGTATGCAAGTTGTATTGACCTGTTTTCTCTCGCACTAGGTACTGGTGACCTTTGGGGAACGTTTTAGCTTGGTAATCAGAGCGTCTGTGGAGATTTGTTCTTGAGTGCGCGTATTCATATTGCGCAGGATGACCCCATTCTCCACAAACTCTTTTTGTCCGATGATAATGACGTAGTCTACACCGCGATGTTCCGCGTCTCGCAGTTGTGCGGAAAGCGAATCGCTGGCTAGGTTTTGATGTACATTGATGCCCGCTTTACGTAGTGTATCTATCAGTAGTAGTGTTTTTATTTTTGGTCCAAAACCGAGTTGCACAACGGAAACACTGGGGTCTGAGAGGGTTGCTTTCGGGGTTCGTGCAGGCGCTTTTTTGTTTTTTAGTATTACTACCGCTCCCGCTGCCGGTATTTGACGCTTGGTGTTGCGACGAACAAATTCATTGTAGCGTCCTCCGCGAATAATCAGTGGTTGTTGCTGCATGCGGGCTCCGTCTTCTTCAAGTAGGTCTATGGAGAATAAGGCATCGGAGTAGCACTCATGGTGCCCAATCAGTTTTGGATCTATTTCATATTGCGCATCCGCCATATCAAGGTACTCAATAATTTCCCGAAAATGCTTCCTACTTGTGTCGGTGAGGTATTCAAGAGGGTTTGGTGTCTTATATGCAAGATCGTGATCTTTTTCTATGAGGTAGGTAAGTGCGGTCAGTGGGTGCTCTTTCATAAGTTCCCGAGCCATGTCGGGCATTTCCTCAAGGCGCCGCTTAAGGTAGTTTGTGAGCTCACGAATGTAACGAGTAGTTGAGTCTCGGTCACCTAAGGAGTTTATACGCACCGTATGATCCGAGAAGCCAAGATCGTGAGTCAGAGAGCTTGCGGTTTGAATGAGTATCGCTTCTGCAATACTTTTTTCCACATTGAAAATCTGCAGCGACACCGCAGTTTCTCCTGTTCGTGGTACCTGCTCGATAGTGTAAAACAACAGTGGCTCGTCAATTTCATGTAATTTTTCTTCACAGAATATATTGACACCACAGGTGAGTATGCCGTACAGAGCATCGGTTTTGCGTTGTTGTGCGGAGGCGGTATGATCAAGTTTTTTGCTACAACTTCTGCACGCGGGGTGTTTTTTGAGTGTGTCTACGCTCCTAAACCCAAAGTACTCGGCGGTATTGGTTACGTTTCTCAAAAACACTGTTGCAGAAATATCCATAATTGCTTATTTGTTAGTAGCACTGATATCTTGTATCTCACTTCCTGTAAGTGGATAGTCCCCCGGCATAACGTCAATCTTCGAAAAAGGGAAGAGACGTAGAAATGCCCGACCAATTATATTTTCTCTTTGCAATATGCCCCAGGTGCGGGAGTCGGAACTTTTGTCTCGGTTGTCGCCCATTACAAAATATTCACGTTCACCCAAGGTTTCGTTTAAGAAAGTGTTTGGGGTCATGTTGTCCACATAGGCATCTTCTTTCAGTACATATCCGTTGGGGTGTGCCTTGTTTGTTATAGTGACCACATTCCCATCAATGCTTATGGTATCACCCGGTACTCCGATAACACGTTTGATAAAAAAGGTTGATGGGTTGCGCGGGTATCGAAAAATAATAACGTCTCCGGGTTCCGGATCTGCAAACTGATACGTGAGTTGGTCCACAATCAGATACTCACCTGAATAAAAGGTGTCTTCCATGGAGGCACCGGAGACAATGAAAGGTTGCGCAACGAACCAACGAATAGGTACCACGATAAGCAGAGCAATGATAGCAAACTGGATGATCTCAGTTAATGGATGCTTTTGACGAGATTCTTTGTCTGTACTGTGTGTAGGTGTATCGGTGTGTTGCTGTGGTGTGCTCATACTATAACGTTACTATGAAAAATGATGTACCTCATTATACGGGAAATTAGAGCTTGAAACAAACGAGGGTAAAATGCCGAAAAAACATACGGTTTTCTCGGCATTTTGCTATACTATGGGGTATCATGTATTACATCGTTGGGCTCGGCAATCCGGGCGAGAAATACCAAAATACAAGGCATAATGTCGGATGGATGGTTTTGGATGCGTTCGTGCAAGAGTATAAGTTGCCCTCACCTTATGCATCACGCAGGTACGCGGGTAAAGTTGCGGAAGGGGTGCTCTATGGGCAAGAGGTGACACTCTTGTATCCGGAGACGTTCATGAATCAGTCGGGTGCGGCGGTGAAGAAGTTGGTGCCCAAAGGAGCGGAAGGGAATCTTATTGTAGTATACGATGATGTTGATATACCACTGGGGGAGGTAAAGCTGTCTGTTGGTAGGGGAGATGGAGGTCACAACGGGATTTCTTCCATAATACAGGCGCTGGGCACCAAAGAGTTTGTACGGGTACGTGTGGGGATTGCGCCGAAGAGTTTGTTTGGGAAAACAAAGCGCCCTAAGGGGTCACGTTTACCCAAGCATGTACTGAGCAACTTCAAAAAAAGCGAGTACCTTGCACTGACGCGGGGGATTGATCGCGCAGTGCAATCACTTGCATGTGTGTTGCACGAGGGAGTGGTGTCGGCGATGAACAGATACAACAAATAAAGGAAAAGCGCCCGGACACTTCGCGTCCGGGCGCTTTTCATACCATGCTGTTACCCCTTCTTTTCAGCGTTTTTGAAGATGAGTGTCATGCGC
>WFTF01000036.1 GCA_015485575.1 Patescibacteria group bacterium
CCCGCCGCAGATAGTGCTCAAAAGTTTCACCATGCTCATGTACAATACCTTCCGCGTAACGCCAACCATTCATGCAGCCTGCAATATTTCGCTTAATCTGAGGCGTTACCCCTTCAAAACGACCGGCAACCACCGCCGCCATGGTAAGGGGCGCAAGACGTTTATACAGTGGATGATCAATACCGTTCGGACCGGTACCAAAGAGACCGCTACGCTCAAAGAGATCCCAGTCGGAAAGCAACTGCGCCAATCCGGCGTTCACTTCCGGTGTCATCAATGGGTCCGCCTGCCCCAATTGGGTCTCCTGTTGTGTCTTCTTCATACTTGCCTCTTTTGCTTTTTGTGTAAGTCTCATCTGCTCCACCTGCTTTGCTTTGGCGACCGACGACAGTGACGTGCGCGCTGCCATGTCAGGAGTTGCCGTATCTGTCTTGTGCTGAGACTTCATATCAGACGGCACTTGCATCTCTTCCGTGTCGTTGTCTTTTTTCACCCCAGAATCGTCCGGTACACCATCCTCAGTCTGTGTATTTTTTGTTGACTCCCGAGTATCTGCAGTATCGGAGACTTTCTGAGAATTCGTAGGCATATCCTTTTGAGTCTGTGTATCCTCTTTCACATGTGCAGCTGAATCCTCCGTGTCTGTCTTTGGTACACCACTGTCTGATGCCTCCGGCGCTATTGTTGCGGCAGTATCATTGTGTACCGCTCCGTCTGCAGACACGGTCGGATCAGTAAGCATACGCTGTACGTCTTGAAAGGCCTTCTCCAAACGTTGCATAGCATCGGACACTTCCTGCTCTGAACCTCCATTGCTCTTTTTCATTGCATCAAGCAACGCATTCATGTATTCCCGTCCCAACTCGTTGTGAACATCTATGAGATTGACCGGATTCCCTACCAGTGTATTTACCTGTCTTTTAATTTCCCTGATGCGATCCATCACGTCAGTTGGCGCGCTATTCACAGCTTGCGTTTCCTCTGCTTGAGGTGAGGATGAGGTATCAGCAGGTGCTGCAGAGGGTGACTGAGACCCTTTTTCAGTGTCCGCAGACACTGCAGAGGTGGTAGATGACGAGCCAGTGTCACCTGTTTTGGGTTTGGTCTGTACCGCTTCAGTCTGCTGCATAGCGGCAACGTGGGGGGCGAACCCTTGATCCACTCCCGTATGTGTATCACTCGCAGTTTCTTTCGCCACTGAAGACAATGCGGGACCAAATTGCGGCACACGCCGAGAAAACCCGAACTTTTTTTGCTCCTTATTTCCCGCTTCTGTCACCGTCACTGTTGAAGACGCCGAGGTGCGCCCCTCATCCTCTTCCGATGTCTCCGACACTCCTTCAATAACCAAGGAAAATCCATGCTCCGCAAACAAATCGGCAAGTTCCTTGGTTACCACCGCTCCGTTTTCCGCACGAAAGGCAAAAACCAAGTCGCGCAATTTATTTTTTATTTCTGTATTGAGTGTACTGGTATGAATGGAGCGCAGAAGCTGCAGTGTGCTGTGTTCATCAGACAAATCAAATCGCGTCCCCTCAAACGGGCGTGAAGAACGATTGCCTGAAGAACCTCCTGTCACACTGGACATATCACTCTTAAGTATACCCTAGAAAGTACACTCTTCCAGTCCACAGCTATGTGGATTTCTTTTGTAGTATGTATGCTATACAATCAAGTCTTCTATTCTGTTTGCAAATGCCTCTATAAAAACTTCTTGCTGTCGCTGTAAATCCTCTTCAAAAGAAGGATAGGTCACCTTCAGATAATCCACCACCGCCTCAAACGAATCATAGCCGTCTATTGTATGATTCAACGCCAAAAGTTGCTCTTCAGTAAGTGTCTCCAACAATTTGATAATCGCCGCATCAAAAACCACCTTCCCTATTTTGTACATCAATGCATCGCGCTGTGCAGGGGTCTTGTCTGCAATACCCAGTTCACGCATCTGTTCTTTTGTCAGTTGTACATTCATATTTATTTTCCTATGGCAATATGACGATCCTGCGCGACCTTGGTAATCAACGCATCAAGCTGGGTGGCATTCAGCGTTTCTCCGGGATAAATCAAGTCAGGATGTTTTTTAATACCCACTTTTTCTCGCCACCCCGCGTCAGCAACAAGCTCCGCACGCACAAACGCCAA
>WFTF01000037.1 GCA_015485575.1 Patescibacteria group bacterium
AAAATAACTGTCAGAAATGACAGTTATTTTTGTTTGCTTATGAATGACCGGAGAGGACGAGAAAGAAGCGAATATATCGCACGGACCGTAAGGGAGTACGATATGAGCTTCGGGGTCGAGGAGCTTCGATATTTTGGAGCACATGGTGCGAACAAAATATCAAGCGAGGTGACCGAGTCCTCTTTCATCACCATAGATACACTGAACGACACTATATGTGGTTTAGTGCATCCGGTAACTTAGGAGCCGGACCCCTAAATTTTAATAATAAACCTAGATCATCGAATGACCTAAGTTTTAAGGGTAGTGAATTTAATGACGTGTATTGACAAAAAAGTTATGACGGGGGTATTCTGAATGTAATGTTGGAGATATCAAAAAAAGTAGCTCTTATCGTAGCTGCAGCTGTCCTTATGGTCGTAGTATCGATCATTTTCATATTTCGTACAGATGACAATGGTAACGAGATAATCATCGCACAAGATACAACAATAGCAGGCGACTACAACGTGCCGGAAGATGCGACATTGGTACTGAAAAATGACGCAATTCTGGCCATTACGGGTAATTTTGATATGAGTGGGAGCATTCGTTCTGAAGGTGATTTGAATCTTGCCATTGCGGGCAATATATACTTCTCCAAGGATGCAAAGGTAGTGTCCGCGGGAAATATACAGATTGTGGGCACCCCCGACCGTATTCTAAAAACGGATGAGGAGATACAGAAGGCTTTTGAAGAAGCAGGTACCGTTTCTGAAAATGCCAACAGTTTTGGTCCCTTTAACGATGAAACGGAGGGAGACGCAAAAACACTGCTTGGTAACATTGATGGACAAGCAAGCAACAATACACAAATGATTTTTATGCCTCCGTTTGTCAGCGTTGCCTACGCACAAATGGCAGATGACCCCTTGGGAGATCCTCCGGAAGATGTAGAAGTTGGTATCTTTCAAGGGGAATGGTCATTTGAAGAAGGAGATGAACGTGACAGAAAAGTGCTTATTTTAAGGCCGCAACCAACAAAGATGCGTATGATCTTTGACAACCTGATTATCACCGCACCGACGGCCCCCGACGGTGAAAGTGACACCTTTAATCGATGTGAAGCAAGAGGGAAAAATGGAAAAAACGGACTACGGACAAACTTCGCCGCGTATCAGATTGTCGTCAATTCAGCCACTGTAAATCTTGCCGCAGGTGGCAATGGAGGAGAGGCAATTACCAAAGATGATTGTGCGGAAGCAATCGCCAAAGGTGGCAATGGCGGTGAACCCGGAAATATAAAAATGACGGCAACTGAGGGTATCTACATCGCAGGTAACTTTATAATCAACCCGGGTCTGGCGGGAGACGGTGGAAACGCAAGAGCAAAAGGTGGCTCCGGAGCACAAAACGGACAGGGTGGCTCTGCGTATGCAAAAGGCGGAAACGGCGCTGACAATACCAAAAAACTTTTTGTAAAAGGGAAGGTACAGTTGATGCTCGGAAGACCAAGTGAGTTTTCCATTGGTGAAATTGCAGCGGGAGACGGTGGAAACGCATATGCAGAAGGTGGAAGAGGGCGTGATGGAGAAAAGTGCGGTGAAAAGGGCTACAAAGGAGGTTGGGCACGAGCCATTGGTGGAGATGGTGGAAATGCAAACGCACTCAACGGCAACTGGGGCAGTGCTCCCGCTTACTTCGGCTTTGGTGGAGAAGCTGAGGCAACCGGAGGACAGGGTGGCAATGGTGCCCCCGGTACACTGTGTGGTGCTGTCACAGGTGCTGCAGGAGATGGAGGTGATGGAGGTGATGCAGTGGAAGCAAAACTGGGGCAAGATGGTGGCGGTAAAGGCGCCCAGGAAAATCCCTATGGCTCCGGTATATTTACTGCTGTAGGCAAAGGCGGTAACGGGGGAGATGGAGGAAATGGCTGTCCCCGCGGAAGAGGTGGCACTGGTGGTATCGGTAAAGGTCTGCAGAGCATAAACGGACAAAATGGTTCCCATGGTACGGAGCGTTGTGCAATCATTTCGGAAGAACCAACAGATGATCTCTCCCAACAGCTTGACACACAAAGAGAAAAGAATACTGAAGACGAACTTACTTTTGATCCTGAATGCCAAGTTCCGGAAGAGGTGCTTTCGCAGGCCTACCCACCTGATGTGTACAAAAGGACAATCACTGATAAGAATGAAAAGGTGGAGATAACGTTTACCAGAGATAGCTGTGTGAGTAAAAGTGAAGAGAGTGTTAGACGTGGAGCTGAAGTGTGGCTACCCGATTTTCAGGAGTACTGTCCAAATACAAAGATTATCGACATTTCGTTTTCCGGCATGATGCAACCTTGCGGTGTTACCATGACCTTTGACTAAACCTATCTATGGACACAAAAATAGCGTGCTTTGCACGCTATTACTCATCGGGATCATCGTAGTCCCACTGTGTCGCTTCAAACTCAAAGAACAGCCTCAGATCTTGGGGTATGCTGATAATCATTGCAAAAATGAACAAACCGACAGATGCATCGCGGCTGATACCCATATCTTCCTCATCAACCTTTGCACAGATATCCAGTGCTTTTTGGACCATACCCTGTACAAAGTCTGATACATATGCACTGGCAACGCGATGCTGTTCGGTGCTGAAGTCTAACTCCTCCACCACATCGGGATATGCGGCATGCACGCAAGACGCAAACAGTTTGTAGAAGCGGGAGATGACCTCTTCCTTTTTGTGTTTGAAGAGAATCAAACAGTCAGCAATTTCTTGCCCCACAATGAAGGGGTCGGATATGTCAACCCCAGCATCAATGTCACTTTTGAGTTTTGTAAGAACCGATACAGGGTCAGCCATTGTGTCACCCTCCAGTTGCTCGATGTCTACACTCTAGGATACCACACTCTTATATCTATATGAGCAGCTCTCGCAGTTTTTGCAAACAATCCGAGTCATCCGTAACAGAAACGGTCTCTATGACCCCCCGCACCGTTTCATCATTGCCGCCGGGGAAGAGTGCGTCTCCAAAGAAAATACACTCATCTTTATTCCAGCCCTTGTGTTTGATCAAACGTGCGATGTTGTATCCCTTATTTCTCCCTTTTTTGAAATAGTCCAAGCAAGTACTACCACCCATTTTTACTTCAAGTGTATCTGACTCAAATGGGAACTGTGTCAACAAAGCACTTCGCTTCTTAAAATCGCCATCACATGCTTTTTTCTCTGCGGGATCGGCATGATGTCCATAGATACTGAGTGATATCTGTGAACCCCTGTCTTCAAGTAAATCATCTTCATCGGGAACCTCGTG
>WFTF01000038.1 GCA_015485575.1 Patescibacteria group bacterium
CACGAGTGATAAGTAGTAAACGGCTTATACGAAAAGTGAGTGTGGTCAACAAAGAAGATTTTTCTAATATACAAAATGAATTTCGGAAATTTACATAAAAATCGACACCCCGCATTACTGCGAGGTGTCTCGGAGGCCGAAGCCCTAATACACTCAGGATAGCAAAGTATGAGGTAAATATCAAGCAACACTGTGGAACATGCAACTTAATTTAAATACAAAACTGGTAGAAAATTACACAAGCGTATCACAGAAGATTCGTGTTTTAACAGAAGATTGGGTTGATAATTCTGTATATTGTCCAAATTGTGGACACCTTAAGATTGATAACTATCCAAACAATAAACCGGTCGCTGATTTCTACTGCACACATTGCAAAGAAGACTATGAACTAAAGAGCAAGAAACACTCTCTCGGTTTAAAAATTGTTGATGGCGCATATAGCACGATGATTGATCGTCTTCAATCATCTAACAACCCAAGCTTCTTTTTCTTAAACTATGATCTTCCGAATTATTCAGTTAGAAACTTTCTTGTTATTCCAAAACATTTTTTCATTCCTGCAATTATCGAAAAACGTAAACCACTCGCGCCAACAGCTCGACGTGCTGGTTGGATTGGATGTAATATATTACTAAACAGCATTCCTCAAGCAGGGAAAATATTTTATGTAAAAAATGGACTTACCATACCCAAAGAACGTGTTTTATCTGAATGGCAAAAGACACTATTTTTGCGAGCAGAAAAGAAAATTACAGCTAAGGGGTGGCTTCTGGATGTTATGCGTTGTGTAGAAAAATTGAATAAAACAGATTTTACGCTTGACGAAGTTTATACGTTTGAACAAGAACTCCAGAAGCTCCACCCTGAAAACAAACATATTAAAGACAAAATTCGACAGCAACTTCAAGTATTACGTGACAAAGGGTACCTAGATTTCACTGCTCGTGGACGGTATAGCTTGACCTAATTAAAAAACGATCAATGATTATGACATGCAGCAAGCAACCACAAAGTTTCCTAAACACGCTTGCCAGTATTGTGGGTCAGAACGCAAATACGTTGAAACACTTATTGATGACGCATTCTTTTGGGATGAAACTATTCAACAGTATTCCCCAAACAAATTTACCGATATGTTCGAACATACTGGAAACAACAGGTGTGCAGAATGTGATAAAGATTGGACAGGTGCATAAATCAGACTGGCGCGGAAACTCCAATGCGTACACAGAAGTATCGAATTGCCATGCGCTCCTCGCGCTGTAATCATTGTCTTTCCTCGAAATGGGTTCGAGCAAGGGGCTAATATATCATCGTCAATTTTCACTTTCGTCCGAAACGGCAGAATGTGAGGTTCCGCTTCGTGGCACTTTTGCTTTCGCTCGTTTGTCTGCCATTGACCCGCAGGGGTGATGGAAAGTAAACGAGTGTGGTGAGAGTACGCATAGTAGTGCAGGAGGCGGCAGAGGGAGACTGAAAAAACCACAGGAGCTATATGACTGTTTCATTCGAAAGATATTATGAGAGAACCAACATATTTTCTATATGTGTAAAAACCATAAAGAGATAAAAAACAGCCGTGAACCCAAAGGTTCACGGCGATGAGAGGAGAGTCAGACAACCCTGCGCCACCACACCGGTGAGGTGGCGAGCGTCAGACCGGTGATCCCCATCAATGTCAGGGAGCCGTATGCAACGATCACCTCCTCGGGTGTTTCCACCCAGATGTCGGTAGTGAAGCCCCAAACGCTGAGGCCAAAAATGGATACTCCGAAGAGCATAACAAAAGTACTGAAGAGCTTCCGAAACATTCCACATTCTCCTGTGTTGCGGATGTGCGCATTTAAGCATAATAAGCGCAATATATCAAATCAAATTGTTGCCACTTGCAACCATTTTTTTCACGGTCATCAAAAATTCTTCTCCGTCTTGTATTCCAGCAAGTTGTCTGAATGACCCTTTGCCAAAACTCTTATCTATTAGTTTGCCAATTTTTATTAAGTCGCCATTGAAGGTGGACGTGACAAATAATCTCATTACTTCTTCCATACTTTCAAACTTCTCATGATTCTTTTCATACAAGGCTGTCACCAGCAATTGGTATGCTTCGCGTTCGCTCTGATATGTGAATTGACTGGTGAATATGTCATGCGACCCATCATCAAGTTCAGGACCAAGTTCAGCAAAAAAGGTTTGGTCAGTAAATAATGGTTGGCCATCTTCGTTTTGCGCTTCAGGGTTTTGTTGCATTATCGCTTGAGACTTTTTGATTTCCTCAGCGTACTCTGTTTGAAACACATCAGACCTAAATGCTTCAATTGTCAATGTTTCCGTTACGGCTTCATTCAAGGGGGTTAAGTGTGTTTGTCCCCCATCTCTCGTTTTAACCGTTAAACCAACGCGATAATCCATTCGTTCATCAGGTAGTATCTGACCAGCTTGATAGGATTTGAAATGAAATAGTTCATGGGAAAGACGGTACGCTTGCTTCATGTAATTTTCACTTTCAGGAATAAGCACGCACTGATGGCTGAAAATGAACTGAGCCGCATCATCACTCGGCCAAGCATCACGTTTGATAACATGAACCTTGTTTGCGTCAATTGATCCGGCATCAATACCATATTTTTCAAGCACGGCAGAGGTGGCACGGTCAGCAACAGAAATCGCTTTTATTATTTCAGGATTTTTCTCAATGGCAATTCCTTCTAACTCTTTATGGTCTTGAGATTCAAACCTCTCTGCTAGAGTTTCCAGCACTTCTTTTTTGTCTCTTTCTGTTCCTCCCGCAACACGTTCAACTCTAAACATATTTTGTAGTGATTGTTTATACTTCAAAGCCAACTGATCGACACAGTTC
The DNA here is from genome assembly GCA_015485575.1 of Patescibacteria group bacterium. GTDB lineage: Bacteria > Patescibacteriota > Minisyncoccia > Phycocordibacterales > UBA918 > OLB19. The sequence continues at coordinate 2,864 of WFTF01000038.1, forward strand.
TAGCAAGCGATCAAAATACATTTGTGCCTGTTCTTGTTTTGCACCTTCAAGGTCTGCGATAGCCGCTTGTAGTTTTGTTGGATCAAAACGTAAGCAATTGCTTGTATAACTTTCCTCGTCAATCTCTTCCGGCTCTTCCCACGCCGGGTCAATGTCTACAAACTTGAAGTTTCCGTGCTCATCAAAAATGATATCTTGCGGGCCCCATGTGTGGATGGTGGCAAAATTTGCTCGCAAACCCGCTTTCTCATACTGCTCTATAAAATGATTAATGTCCTCTGAGGAGGACATTAACTCAGCCCGTTCGTCAAATGCTTTGGATTCATCACTTAACTCCCCATTTCCAGCTATGGTTTCAGTCTGGATCGCTTGGTGGATTATATCTGCCTCTGGTGATACGTATTCACTTGCGATATGCGTTCGTCCCTTGTTGTCAATTCCCGCCTGACGGATACGTACCGTATGTTTTGGAAACAGCAGGTATGCAATATTGTTGAGATAATAGATACTTTTAGCTTGCTCGGGAGTGTATGCATGTTTAAACTCAGCCCAGACATAATCAGGACTCTCTGAATCTGAACGAAAGACTCTTTTATAGGCACCTTCACCAATTTGAGTAGTATTTTTAGGTTTTTCAAATGGCATGTGTACATAATAACACTCATTGAATGAATCTTAAGTTCAATAAATAACTACAACCCCTAAACATTACCAATACGTTTAGATTATGAGGGGGTATACACGCACCACGTATTCAGTACAGCAAACGTTGAAAGTTTTTCTTAAAGCAGGTTCGCGCAAAGGATAAAATCTCACCGCGAGTACAAAAGAGTATTTGAAAGTATGCAGTTGTATGTGTGTGAACAGGCAGACCGGTTCGTACACAAACTTTTTATGAGCATGCATGAACATACCGTGGTATGTTCATGTACATATATAGTGTGTGATGTGTAGCGTGATATGAGAAACGAGGAAATGGGGTATACTGGTGCGCGTACAGAGTGTGTAATACAAAAAACAATATGGCACCTTATATAAAAAACATAGCCAAACCCACAGTGCTCACTTTCATTCTTGCGCTCGGTGTTGTCAGTGTGGGGACGGTACTTTTTCGGGGAGGAGACGAAGCGACAGAGGAAACGGAATATGCGACCGCAGAAACCGAAAACCGAGCTCGTTTACTTGCGGAGTTTATGGGGGCGTATGACAAGGAGATTGTGCCAAGCGGAAATGTAGTAGAGATGGACATGGTTGCCGCGGAGTCTGAGGTGGAGATATTTGACGGTTACAAAACAAAAGTATGGAGCTACAACGGACAGGTGCCTGGTCCTGAAATACGTATTAAGCTGGGAGACACCCTCAAAATACGTTTTACAAATAACTTGCCGCAACAAACCACCATACACTTTCATGGGGTGCGCGTGCCCAACGCCATGGATGGTGTACCCGGGGTCACGCAGGAGCCGATAGAGCCGGGAGGTGTATTTACCTATGAATTCACCCCCAAGGACGCGGGTACGTTTTGGTTTCATCCGCATGTACGATCCTCAGAGCAGGTGGAGCGCGGGCTTTTCGGGACACTGATTGTGGAAGACGAAACATCCCGAAAGTATTCGCAGGACGTGGTGTGGGTTATTGATGATTGGCGCATGACTCAAGACAAGCAGGTGTATGAGGAATTTAATACCCCCATGGATTTGATGCACGATGGGCGCTGGGGCAATGTCATTACCGTCAATGCAAAGCAAAATGAAGTGTTGCGGGCAAAAGCCGGAGAGCGCATTCGTCTGCGCCTGGTGAATACCTCAAACGCGCGAGTGTATATGCCGCAGTTTAAAAACTTGGACGCGAAGGTGATTGCGGTTGATGGCATGTATGTAAAAGAGGTGTTTGACTTCGGGGAGCTTGAGCTCGCACCGGGGAACAGAATTGATCTGGATATCACCATTCCCAAAAGTGCTGATGGTAACACTTTTACACTCGTAGATACCTTCGGACGAAATGAACTACCGTTGGCGCAGATAGCGGTTGCCGGTGTGTTGCAGGAAACTCCAAGCTTTGCTTTTCCCACCAATCCAAACGTACCGGAGTGGAAAGAGGCACGCAATGCCTCCATTGATAAAGAGTACCGTCTCAATGCTCGCAGGAAAGCTGGTGCGGGTATGATGGGAGAAATAGAGTGGACCATAAACGACAAGGCGTATCCTGATTATGATCCGTACACCTTCACTTATGCCGAGTTTAATACCATGCGCTTTACCAACGAATCATCACGACTGCATCCTATGCACCTGCACGGACAGTTTTTTAAGGTTATTGCACGCGATGGAGTGCCGGTGCAAGAACCGTTTTTCCGCGATACTGTTTTGGTGTATCCGAAGCAAACCGTGGATGTTGCACTGGTGCCGCTGGATAAGGGGTTGTGGGTCAGTCATTGTCACATACTGGAACATGCCGAGGCGGGTATGATGACCGCAGTGAAGGTGGAGTAGTCGTGCTATTTGCCTCGTCTTCCTCCAACAGAACCGCGAGCACACGCAGCTGTTTTCTATGGGGTAGTTTTTTTGTATACTGAAAATAGGTTTTTCGCGTACGTCTTTGCACTGATAGGTACAGAGTCTGACATTGGTACTCTGTCGGTGCTTTACAAGTAAAGTCATATATCTCTATGAGTACAGTCACTTCTTTTTATTCATATATAAAAGGTATCAGTCGCAAGAAAATTTTCACTATTCTGATGCCCATTATGGTTACCGTCGTGCTGGTTGCATATGTGTACACCTCTGCGCGCGATGTGTTTTTGTACAACCTTGCCGCAATAGGCGTGTGGCAGGAGGGGGTGGGTGACGGTTCCGATATCGCATTTTCCATATATCAACTTGATCGCAACCGGTGGATCGCACGCGCACCCGCAGCAAACAACGCGATGGTCACCGATACGCTGTCCTTTGCCGGATCTGACAGTCAGGTGGATATTGCCAGTACGAAAACCCGTGCACTTGCTTCATGGGTAAATGAAAAAGATGGTTCGCAGCGCATTGCGTTGAGCTTTTGGGATGCCGAACAATTTCAGGCGGGCAAAAGCGGATGGAGTGAGGTGGTAACTCCCTTTGACACTGCCGGAGAAAACACACAGCCAACCGTACAGATGCGCTCAAAAGATGATGCGATAGTGGTGTGGGTGAACAACAACGCACGACTTCTGTACTCTCTCTGGAATGGGGAGTACTGGAGTGACCCGCAAGCGGTCTATCCGGAGGGGTTGTTTGCAACGGTCAGTGCTCTGCAATTTGCGGAGCTGTTTGACAAAGGAGCTCTCTACACACTCTCTTTTGTATCTGACCGGAAACTGGTAACCGCTGTCTTTGATGGTCAAACGTGGACCACCGAAGAAGTGCCACAGGTGCAAAGCGCCGTGTCCGCACCCGTCTTGGATGCCTCCATGGATACGGGCATCTCACAACGCGCATATCACCAGGTGCTGTCTGTGTCTCCAAATGAGGTGCTGCACTCAGTTATCGCTTCAAATGAAGCGGGGGATGCAGACCAGACGTTTTCCGATGTGCAAGCGTCACGCATAAGTGTACGCGGCTCATCCGTCTATCTTTTAGGTTTGACACCAGCGGGTGTCCTGCGAGACTTGCTGCAAGAACAAACGCTTGACGAATCGGCACAGACGTTTGATGTGACTGCGTTGTATACCGATACTCCCGTCTCCGCAGTGGCACTGTGGGCACCCAACAAGACCACGCTCTCTTCCGCAGCGTACCAGACAGATATACAAAAGTGGAGTGGAGGTGCGGTCATTGACGATGATGCAAACGCTATAGATGGTATCAAACTTACCGCGATAGATGTCTCGGTTTCCGAAAGTCAGGAGGTGGTGCGGGAGCAGGTGGTGCCATTCGTGTCTGTTGAGAGGTGCGGAGACGGTGTGCTTGATCCGCCACTGGGTGAGGAATGTGAAATAGGAGTTGCGTGTGCAAGCAGTGCGGAAATCTGCGATTGGGACATGTGGGCCAAAGGAGGTAAGGCAATACGGCAAAAACTATTCGTTCCAATTTGCCAGTGTTACCCTTTTTCAGACACACCCCAACCACCGACAGATGATAGTGATGGATCCAATAAAAAGAAAGACCCTGCACGTAAGGATCGTCTGAAACCACCTGGGGCACTGGATATCACCAGAGTTCCTGCTCCGGAGGGGTACTGGAACGGAGCGGCGTGTGGTTTTACCTCTATGTTTATCGGAATATGGGAACAGGGTGCGGAAGAAATCCAGGTAGATATGATTCCTGAAAGTAAGACGGGAGGTTTCTACACATTCTCCAAAACCGGAGACAACACCTGGTCTGTTGTCAGCCAAACCGGCACCATGGCAATATTCCCCGACGCTTCCGATCA
>WFTF01000039.1 GCA_015485575.1 Patescibacteria group bacterium
AGTTTGAGACGTTGCAAACACTGCTGCAGTCAGGTATGCGTGTGCTTGCACAACACGGTCGTATGGCCGTTATCAGTTTTCACAGTCTGGAGGATCGGATTGTAAAGCATACTTTTCGAGAATTTGTACGCGATCACATTGGTGTATTGGTTCACAAGAAACCCATCACCGCATCATTAGAAGAACAAAAACGTAACCCACGAAGTCGGAGTGCAAAACTACGAACGATAGAAAAAATAGCATGAAATATAGAGCAGTACCCATACAAAATATTGAACAGAAGTTGTGCGTTCTTTTTGCAGGCACGTTTTTGGTGTTGTTTGCGGTATATGTATATCTCGTCAGCTCTTCTGTGAGGTATGTGGTATTACGTACCGAGTTAGAGCAAGATATTCAAAAAGTTAATTCTGAAATCAGTGCACTGGAAGGCAAGTATATTCAAGCACAGCTACGTGTCAGTGAACGTGTAGCAGCACTGCAGGGATACGATAAAATTTCTGATAAAACTTTTATTGATCGTACACGGTCTAGCTTGGTGTTGTCAGACGGAGGTGATTTTTAGTTTTTGGTGATATCATCATGATATAAAACGATATGAGAAGGACCGCCGTAAAACGTATTCGTTTTATAACAGCTGTGGTACTTCTTTTATCTATTCTTTTGATTGCACGCGCGTATCAAATTCAAATAATTAAGCATGAATATTTCTATGATAAAGCACAGCGTCAATATGTATACACAGTAGATAATTTATACTCGCGCGGTAGTATTTTTTTTACCACCAAAAATGATGAGAAGGTGTCCGCGGCTACCATACAGTCAGGATATTTACTTGCCATTAACCCATCCCGTATAGAAAACGCAGAAGTGACCTACGAGGCAATCAACAGTGTATATCCACTGGATAGAGAACTGTTTTTACTGCGTGCAAACAAAAAAGAGCGCACATACTATGAGATAGCAAAACGGCTCAGCAACGGGGAGGCTGAGCGTATTGCCGCATTGCAGCTTAAGGGTGTACAGCTTTATCGTGACCAGTGGCGTTACTACCCGGGAAAAGATTTGTCTGCCAGAACAATCGGATTTGTGGGACGTACTTCCGAATCCGATGAGCTCACCGGGCGTTATGGTCTTGAGCGTTACTATGAGGAGGTGTTAACCCGTAAAGATAAGCGCATCTCTGTTGATTTATTTGCGGAAATATTTAGCAATATAGGTAGTATTGTATTTGATACCACTGATGCGCGCACAGGGGATATTGTCACCACACTTGAGCCAACCGTGGCGCGCCTGCTTGATCAGCAGTTGCAAGACACCCAGGAAAAGTGGAATGCTACGGTAACCGGTGGCATTATTATGAATCCTCAGACTGGGGAGATTTATGCCATGAATGTGGTTCCCAGTTTTGATCTTAATGATCGTCGCGATGCCACCATAGAGGACTTTCAAAATCCGCTCATTGAAGATGTCTATGAAATGGGATCAATCATTAAACCCCTAACTATGGCAGCAGGACTGGATAGCGGAGTCATCACTCCGCAGACAACTTACTATGACGCGGGAACGGTTACCTTGGATGGCTTTACCATTGGAAACTATGATGGTAGAGGGCGGGGGATAGTGTCTATGCAGGAAGTTCTGAATCAGTCACTGAATACCGGTGTTGCCTTTGTTGTTGAACAGATGGGGAAAGATGTGTTTCGCCAGTACTTTAAAGCATTAAAGTTGGGGAGCGAAACCGGCATAGATCTTCCTAACGAAACATATGGTTTAATACGTAACTTGGACTCACCGCGAGACATAGAGTATGCAACAGCATCCTTTGGACAGGGTATTGCTCTGACACCAATTGCCACGGTGCGTGCGTTGGCGACTTTGGGTAATGGCGGGAAGCTGGTGACGCCACATTTGGTCAAGCGTGTTGAGTATCAAGATGGTAGTGTAAAAGAAGTACAGTATCCTGAAGGTGATCAGGTATTCTCTCCACAAACAAGTATTGCCATATCGCGTATGCTTACTACAGTAGTTGATGAGGCGCTCAAGGGTGGTACCGTAAAACTTGATCGCTACAGCATTGCAGCAAAGACGGGAACTGCGCAAATACCCGATCCTGAAAACGGAGGTTATTATGATGACCGCTATTTACACTCCTTTTTTGGGTATTTCCCCTCCTATGATCCTCGCTTTATTATCTTTCTTTACACCGTGGAGCCGAAAGGAGCACGATATGCTTCACAGACACTGACTGAGCCGTTTATGGAAGTGGTGAAGTTCCTCATAAATTACTACAATATATCGCCCGATCGCTGATGACAGAGGAGTTCCATAATGTTGTAGAGTTGTCTACGCTGTCAAAGAACATATACAGTGATACAATACAGGTTCGGTAAATAATGATGCAATTGGGAAATATGAAATCTGCATTGAAATCTCTGATTGTTCGAATACTCATTTTTGAAGCAAAAGTACTGTTACGTCGCAAGCGACCAAAAATAATCGCCATCACCGGCAGTGTAGGGAAGACTTCAACCAAAGATGCGATTTATGCTGTGTTGAAAAAGGAGGTATATATAAGAAAAAGTCAGAAAAGTTTTAATTCCGAATTGGGTGTACCACTTTCAGTTTTAGGTTTGAACAATGCATGGAGCAATCCATTTTTGTGGCTCAAAAATATTATAGATGGTGCGATTATCGCCTTTTTTTCTCGTGAATATCCGGATGTATTGGTATTGGAGGTAGGGGTTGATCGTCCGGGAGATATGTGTGGTATCACCCAATGGATTTTACCAGACGTGGTGGTACTCACGCGGCTGCCGGATGTGCCTGTGCATGTAGAGTATTTTGCCAGCCCACAGGAGGTGATTGAGGAAAAAATGGAATTGGTGCATGCATTGAAAGACGATGGGCTGTTGGTATACAACAACGATGATGCAATGATACGAGAGTTGGTTACCAAGTTACCGCACCAGTCATTTGGCTATGGTACAAACAAACAATCTCATTTTATTGTTTCTGAGACAGAAATTGTATGTGATAATGGTAAGCCAACGGGTATGCGTGCTCTACTGACCCACGTAGACCAATCTGTTCCCATACAACTGCATGGTGTGTTGGGTACGCACCAGCTGTACACTTGTGCCGCCGCAGCTGCGGTGGCGCAGCACTTTGGTATGACATTGCAAGATATAGCTCGCGCACTTGAAACATATACGCCGCCTCCGGGGCGCATGCGTTTGCTTGAGGGTATACACGACACAGTGATCATTGACGACACCTACAACTCCTCACCGGCTGCCGCAGAAAAAGCACTTGAAGTTTTGCAGAACGTACCCTGTGCCGGAAGACGTGTTGCGGTACTGGGGGATATGCTTGAGCTGGGGCAGTACTCGGTGCGTGAACATGAACGCATCGGGGAGATTGCAGCACAAAAGGTGCAGATGCTAGTGACCCTTGGGGTACGATCACAAAAGACTGCAGAGGCGGCGATAGCACATGGTATGTCTGAAAAGCAGGTACTTCAGTGTGAAAACACCTCTCAAGTGATTGAGTTTTTAACCAAGCAGGTGCGAGCGGGGGATACTGTGCTTATTAAAGCGTCACAGGGCATGCGTGCCGAGCGAGTCGTGAAGGCGTTGCTTAAAGACCCTGCTGCTGATTCGCAACTTCTGGTGCGGCAGAGTCATACATGGTTGCATAAGAAGTGATGTAACAAAAATCGCCCAACTTCCGTCGGGCGAGTTTTCTTATGCGCGACCTTTGGGGGCGTCCCCGTGGGCAATGTATTGCAGCGCATCTTCGGCGGTCACGGTCAGATCGGTGTATACCAGTTTACCGTCCGCTTCCGGGGTGACGATTACCTTTTGTGCCAGAAAATGGATGATGGCGGGGTAGTAGGTATCAAATATCGCACAGATATGCGTCAGTACTTTCTCCATTCGTTCACGGCTCGCATGTTCAATCTGCGCAACCAGATCGTAGCGCCAGATAATGTGGTCTATCCCCTCATTACCATCTTGATGATAAAAGGAACCGAAGATTATGGTACTGTTGATGAGGTTCAACAGGTACGACGCCTCGGAAAGGAAAATATCAGGAATTGCCACACACGGTATGGCTGCACGCATAATCAACATATCTTCATACTCGTTCCAGAGAAAGGAGACAGTGTAGGTGTTCCAGTTGCCCGGAATATTTACATTTGTCTGTCCATCTTCTTCAACTTCATACTCCCATCCATGCAGTTCTGCAATCTCGGGGATGTGTGCCGTAGGGTCAACGATCATCGGAACGATCCTTTTTATTGTATAAAGAGCGTTTACTTAGTTGTACTGTATAAATCTATTTTACACAAGTGTAGTCTCAGGGTTTATGTATCAAATTATACTCCCACAGCAAAACGCTTTTCTTTCCTTCTATTATCTGGTATAAATGTGTCCACCATGGTCCCATCGTCTAACGGCTAGGACGTCAGGTTCTCATCCTGGAAATCGGGGTTCGATTCCCCGTGGGATCACGCGATATAGAAAATAGCCTGTCAAGCTTTGCTTGCCAGGTATTTTCTATGCGTAATCCCACGAGCACGACACCTGCGTGTCGTGCGTGGGTGAGAAGTAACTTAACGTCACTTCGCAAGAGTTATTTAGATTTTTATGAACACCTTCATAAAAATCAAATAACTGGACAGTTCATGTAATGAATCGAACCTCCGGAACGATGTGAGGAAGTATGACGAACGAGTGAGGCGTGTCCCGCGGCACTTCTTATTTTATGAGTTTACGAAATAAAATAAGTTAGTGACCGTCAGGATCATTCCCCGTGGGATCATGAGCACGACACCTGCGTGTCGTGTGTGGGTGAGAAGTAACTTAACGTAACTTCGCAAGAGTTATTTAGATTTTTATGAACACCTTCATAAAAATCAAATAACCAGATTGTTCATGTAACGAATCGAACTAGCGTAGTGTATATTTAAGAATTTAGGGGTCGGACCCCTAAATTTTACAGGCCAAAGAAGGTTCTGAACGTATTGTTGGGGAACCTAATCGAAGCTATGAACATACCATGGTGTGTTCATGGTAGAGTGTGGTTTTGGAATACATACATAATATGAAATTTTGAATACAAAAGCATCCTCGTTTGGGGAAGAGTTTAAGAAGTTAATACAGGAATGTATTAAGAACTTTTGGGGTTATGGCAACCTCAACAGCCCATACTGGTTTATTGGTATGGAGTAAGGTTTCAGTGAAGAAAAGGGGAATTTATTTAAACGTTTCAAAGCATCTGAAGGTAAACAGATTTGTGATGTTTCAGACCTAAAAATTGATCCCGGCTCATATAGTCTTTTTGAAACAGGTGCACCACTTAATCGAACATACAAACGACTGATTCAAATGATTTTGTATAACGAAACTGGAACACACGCTGATAACGAAACAATTAAACAATTTCAGATAGAGAAACTTGGTCGCACAGATTCCAATAATGCAATACTGGAACTAATGCCGTTACCATCAAAATCTACTAATACAAAAGATTGGTTGTATGCAGACACTCACATCGAAAGGTTGTCTTCTAGAAAAGAATACTTGGAGACTTATAAACCAGAACGAATTACAGCACTGCGAAATCTAATACAAAAACATAAACCAAAATACG
>WFTF01000040.1 GCA_015485575.1 Patescibacteria group bacterium
CTCCTGAAGGACCGAACATCGGTTTGATTTTGCGCTTGGCGATGTATGCGCGCGTAAATCGCTTCGGTATTATTGAGACCCCCTACGTGAAAGTGGAGAAAGGAGTCTTAACCGGTGAGATTGTCTATCTAAACGCACATGAAGAAGAGCAGTTTAATATCGCACATGCGGCGGTTGAGGTTGATGATAAGGGGAAGATTAAAGCTGACTTCGTAGAAGTGCGCCACAAAGGTGAGCCACGTTTGGTGTCACCAAAAGAGGTGCATTACATGGATATCGCAACCAATCAGGCGTTCTCGGTTGCAACTTCCATGATTCCGTTTTTGAATCATGATGATGCAAACCGCACCCTTATGGGTTCCAACATGCAAAAGCAGGCCACTCCGTGTGTGATTCCCGAAGCGCCGATTGTGGCAACCGGTATTGAAAAAATGGCTGCTCGGGATACCGGACGGGTGCTCGTTGCTCGTGAAGCGGGAGAGGTGGTGGAATGTGACGCACGTCACATTGTCATCAAAAAGAAAGATGGCAAGAAAGATGAGTATTCGTTGACCACCATCCAACGCACCAACGACTTCTCCGCCTTTTACCATCGGCCAACGGTAACGGTGGGGGATAAGGTAAAACGAGGAGATCTCATTGCTGACACCACCTCAACAGATCAAGGGCAGATTGCCGTGGGACAAAACGTCATGGTGGCATTTATGTCATGGAGCGGCGCGAACTACGAGGATGCGATCATTATCTCAGAGCGCTTGGTTAAGCAGAGTAAGTTTGCCACCATTCACCTTGATGAATTGGATGTGTCGGTTCGTGACACGAAGCTCGGTCCCGAGGTGACCACTCCGGATATTCCAAATGTGTCTGAAATGAAACTGCGCAACCTTGACGAAAACGGCATTATTCGTGTCGGCGCGGAAGTGCGACCGGGAGACATATTGGTTGGAAAGGTGACACCAAAAGGTGAGGCACAGTTGACTCCCGAAGAACGATTGCTTCGTTCCATCTTTGGTGAAAAAGCAAAGGATGTGAAGGATACCTCACTGCGCCTTGAGGCGGGTAAGCGCGGACGAGTTATTGGGGTAAAGATCTTCTCACGCGAGAATGGTGACAACCTTGAAAGCGGCGTTATTAAGAAAATACTCATTACCGTTGCACAGGTGCGCAACGTATCGGTGGGGGACAAGCTTGCCGGACGGCACGGTAACAAGGGAGTAATTTCACGCATTCTGCCGGAAGAAGATATGCCGTACACGGAAGACGGTACACCGGTAGATATCATCTTGACACCATTGGGTGTGCCGTCGCGTATGAACCTCGGGCAGATTCTTGAGCTGCACTTGGGTATGGCGGCAAACACACTGGGCTACCAAGCGGTGGTGCCACCATTTGCCTCAGCAACCGAAGAGGAAATCAAGGATGAACTGAAGGAAGCCGGTTTACCTGAAGACGGTAAGTTGCAGTTGCGCGATGGACGAACCGGTGAGGAGTTTGAACAAAAAACCGCGGTGGGATACATGTATATCCTGAAACTGCACCACATGGTGGAAGATAAGATTCATATGCGTTCCATTGGTCCGTACTCACTGATTACTCAGCAGCCATTGGGAGGTAAGGCGCAGATTGGAGGACAGCGATTTGGAGAAATGGAAGTGTGGGCACTGCTGGGATACGGGGCGGCATATACATTGCGAGAAATGCTCACTATCAAGTCTGACGATATTGTCGGGCGATCTGCCGCATTTGATGCCATTGTGCGTGGGGAGCGTATCAGCCACCCGCACACACCGGCGGCGTTTAACGTGTTAGTCAATCAACTCCGCGGACTTTCTCTGGATGTCGAGTTGAAGCGAGAAGAAGTTTAGTAGTCCTAAATAACATAAGTGTCTATGAATGAACAAACAAAAAGGCGACCATATGTACCAACGGCATTCAGTGAGGTGAGTCTGAAACTTGCGTCACCGGATCGCATTCTTGATTGGTCTCACGGTGAGGTCACCAAACCCGAGACCATTAACTATCGTACACAGCGACCTGAAAAACATGGGTTGTTTGATGAGCGTATCTTTGGACCGGTGGAGGACTACGAATGTTCTTGTAAGAAGTATCGCGGTATTCGCTACAAAGGTATCGTCTGTGAGAAGTGTGGGGTTGAAATTACCCGTGCTATTGTGCGCCGAGAGCGCATGGGACACATTGAATTGTGTGTGCCTGTCTCGCACATTTGGTTTTTGCGCGGAGTGCCGAGTCGTATTGCGCTCATCTTGGGTATTACCGCAAGTAAAGTGGAGAAGGTTATCTACTTTGCAGGGTATATTGTCACCAAGGTACACGAAGATGAGCGCGCACGTCTCCTAAAAGAGCTTGATACCGAATATAAGGCAAAGCTCA
>WFTF01000041.1 GCA_015485575.1 Patescibacteria group bacterium
AGGGAACCTCCTCCAAACGCCTTCCAGAGACGCATATCAGGACTCCAGGTGCCGTTTAATTGCCATACCAAGTACACCAACGCCGCCCCTATGGATGCCACTGCAAAGTGTCTTATAAAAACCGTCTTCGTATCTTTAATACCAAGTAACATACTCATCTATTTCATTATCTAATAAGCGTATTGCCGCTTTTTTCAAACGCAATCATGCCACCGCTTAAGTCATACACATTGGTATACCCCGCAGCAACAAGCGCTCTGGCCGCCACCGCACTCATACCACCACTGCGACAGTACACGGCAACAGGCGCATTCTTATCCTTCGGCAGAGAGGCGAGTAGTTCTTCCGTTTTGTTGTATGGAACAGAAAGATCGGTGCCCGCTATCTGCCCCTCATAGGGGATATGCACATTCACCATGGTTACGTCAGGATTATTAGCAAGCGTCGCAAATGTATCCGGATCGGTAGGCATGTATCCATCTGCATTTTTCTCCAGTTGCGGTACTGCGGACACTGACCAAATATCTTCTTCATCGGTAGGGTCACCTTCCGCCTCTGTTACTATAACCACGCCACCAAATGACGGATTGATGTGATCGTGGTAGCGCCAGGTACCCACTTGATCAAACGTGTACTGATACACACTACCGGGCTCACTCCCCTTAAACTGATCAAAAGTCGGCAAAATAGTGTGTGCCGGATGTGGGTTTGAAGCGGTCCACATTGGCACGGAACTGTTGTTCACGAAAGAAACGGTTTGCCCCTTTTGTATGGTAACCGTTGCCGGTGTATACCCTTGGTCCGTGTAGGTAACCGTCACGGCAGCGTCTTTTTGGGCACCGGCGACACCTTCGGGGAGGAAGACATCATTTGGAATCTTTGTGCCGGTTTCCACATTTACCGCCAGTATCTGCTCATCCACCACCACTCGTGCATCAAATGTTGGATTAAATCCGCCATCACCATCATCTTCGTATGCTACGGCAATCACCGAAACATTATCCGGAGGTGCTTCAAGTAGGTCTATGGTTATGTCACTGCTTGCACCTGCAGGCAACAGAGGACTCACCTCAAGAATTTGCGAAAGCTTTCCGTCTGCCATACCGCGAATCACCACATACCCGGGCTTTGCAAGATTTACCCGATCAATACGCACCGACTTAAGTACCAACTGTTTCGGCACAGACAAAGAAGGTACATCACTCTTTTGTGCTGTTTTGTTTTCCGTGTCGGTTGCATCATTGCGTTGCACCAAAAAGAACACCCCCACGCCAACCAGTAACAAAACCCCGATAATAATGTATTTTCTTTCCATACTTTGTGTTATTTACTACGTTACATACTGACAATTATACATTCACCCCGATTGAACCGGTGTGTGAGAACACACCAAGGGGGCATTTATTTTTTTGATCAGAGTGTAGGTCGCATACCCCAACAACAGCATCCCTAAAATACCAAACTCCTCTCCTCCAAAAGGAAGGATTGACAGTACGCCAAGAGCACCGAACACCGCCAGTACAGAGGCGATAACGAGCGTGCCGCAAGAAGCGCAGCCGATGCCAAACACACCACTGGCCAGTCCGGTTATTCCGGTCACACCGGAATTTGCAATACTGCGCACACCTCCTCTGACTCTACGTATATAGTACGTCAACAGTGCCACATTCATTCCGGTTAAAAGTGCGATAGCGATCGTGTAGGTTGCGGACATCAGGCTAAAGTTACTGCGTATACTCCCATACAAACTCCATACAAAAGACAGCTTTTCATACCACGGGAGTGTTTGAGAGGATACCACAGTCACAATGAGGCTCATGTTCGGTAACCAGATTGCAAATGAGAACACGGCTGATGACACACTCAGTGCAAGAAGTGTGTATTTCCATTGTGTGCCTATCTGTCTCAAAACCGAAATCATAGCTCTCTTATCCTTCTTTTTGCGCAATACCTATCAGTTGCTCCACCGTCTGCTGTGACTGTGCACCGTTGATGGGGTACGTCTTTCCGCTTTTTGTGACCAGAATACTCCACGGCGTACCGCGCCCTCCCGTCAGAAAAGCATTGTCCACGTCATCCTGTACATGTTGGTCATAGCGTCCACTTGCGATACACTCTTCTACCGCACCCTGATCCACACCTATCTCCCGATAGAGCTGTGGCAAGACCGTTTTAAGATCAGTGCGATCATTGGAGGGGGTAACCGCCATGTAACCATCGGTAAACTGCCAAAAACCGTCATTGCCCGCCAATTCATTGACACACTCAGAGGCGGCTGCCACGATGCGTGCATTGCGAGGATGTAACTGGTCCAACGGAAAATGCCTATATACCCACGCCACTTCTCCTGTCTTGCCGTATTTCTGCATAATGTTGTTCATCGTCACATGAAATCGCTTGCAAAACGGACACTCGTAGTCAGAGTACTCCACAATCACCACAGGCGCATTTGGGTTACCTTTTATATGATCCTCTTCGGTAATGGCACGAACCGCAGCGATATTTGTCTGTGCCGGTGGTGCTGAAAGAGCTTTGGAAGAGGGGGTAACGGGCGTAAAAGTTTGCACCTGAACACCCCCACTGAAATAAATACCGGCACCAATCAACAATCCCGCCAACACAATAGCGCCCGGAATAAGATAGTTGCCGGACCTGCGAGATGGCACAGTGGCATGTGTAGGGGGATCCGTTGTCTCTTTTTTCATGTGATACTCATTTCATCTGCTATAACAAAAAGGAGCATGACTCCATCTTGCATACCCCTCTATCATACCATTCTCTGTACATTAGGTATGTGTGCCACGCTTGAATAGTACGCACAATCCGGACACTTTCTTTCACCGGCATTATGTACAGCAACTCAGCTGGGAAATGTCCTTTCTAAACGCCAACGCTGCATACTTAATCGCCTCTGACAATGTAGGAAACACGGGTGCGGAAGAAAGTATATCATCAATGGTGTTCTTGTTTTTAATCAGCACCATCGCCTCTGCAATCAAATCGGCAGCATTGGGTGATAAAATATGCACCCCAAGTACCTCTTGTGTCTTTGGATCAACCCCCATCTTTATCATTCCTTCCGTGCGTCCGATAATGCCGGCTTTGGGAAGCATGGTAAACGGTACCGTGCGGCAGGCACACACGCCATCACGTTCCATTTGCGCCTCTTCGGTTAACCCCACACTGGCATACCCCGGGTCGGTGAAGATTGCAAACGGCACTTCATTGTAAACAATCTTGTTTTGTTTACCCTCAAACATATTTTCAGTCACCAGAGTACCTTCATGACCGGCAGTCGTTTCAAGTCGCATTGGTAAGTTGGTCACATCCCCCACCGCAAAGACGTGCGGCACGTTCGTCGCAAAATGCTCATCCACCACCACGGCTTTACGTTCATCTGTCACTACGCCAACGGCATCAAGGTTCAGGGTATCGGTATTCGCCGTTTTCCCCGCCGCAAGCAAAATATCGTCAACTATGATTTCTTGCTCAATCCCGTCCACGGAAAATGTAACCACTTTCTTCCCACCTTCCATGCGCACCATTTTTGCTTCTGCGTTTGTATGGATGACAATCCCCTCACCTTCAAGTACGTTATGAAGCTGTGCAATCAAATCCTGTTCCCCCTGTGGAAAAATTCTCTCGTGATGCTGCAGTATGGTCACCTTTGTGCCAAATCGCGCATACACCTGCGCCAGCTCAAGTCCTACCGGACCGGCACCGATAACCAATAAATCTTCCGGTTGCTCAGTAATTTGTAAAGCTTCAATATGAGTCAGGTACCCTGCTTCACAAAGCCCCTCAATCGGCGGTACGTTTGCAGTGGAGCCGGTAGCAATCACAAACTTTTCTGCAGTATATTTCTTACCATCCACTTCTATTTCATGAGCTCCGGAAAAAGCAGCCACCCCTTCAACAAACGTCACATGCTCCAAGTTCTCAAGCACCTTGCGGTACTTCTCACCTCGGAACATCTCCACCATACCCATCTCATGTTCCATCACTTGCTTAAAGTCAAAGTGCTTTACTTCAAGTTCAACGCCCGGAATACCGTGATTCTTGCTGTGGTGCAAGGTTTCCGCCGCATGTAAGAGTATTTTTGAAGGTACGCACCCCACATTCACACAGGTGCCTCCTGTAGGCAAACCTCCATTTACAATAAGTGTCTTTTTACCCAGCTCATTTGCCTTTATACCGGCAGCAAAGGCAGAAGCTCCTCCACCTAGTACTATCAAATCATATTGTGTTTCTATAGTATTCATAACTATGATTCTGTGTTGGAGGTGTGTTTCCTAAACTCCTTTCTGTTCAGTACAATAGCTACAACTATTAAAATCGCGCCCGTGCCCCAGATTGGCCAATAGCCAAGATCTTTGGCAACAAACACATAGCGGCCGACATAGAGCAGTACGGAACCGGCAATCAGCAACAAAAGCGGCCGTATGTTCCTATGGGATCGAAAGTCAAGCACAAACCCGATGACACCAATGATAATAAAACCAAGTACCAACCAGATCCAGGCGGTAACCAAGGCGCCCAGACCTAGATATGTCAAAAGTGATGCGGAACCCACCCAGCACAATGGGCAGGCGCCTACGGCGCCCGCCCCCAACACCGGGGACACCTTTGTCGCAAACTTCTTCCCTATTTCTTGTATGCTCATACTTCTTTCAAACTATTTTTAATAACTTTGGTAAATGGATTTTTCCCCAATGCGTAAAACACGCGCTTATGATCTTGTCGTGTTTGCACCATGTCTCTTTCTTTCAACTTTCTCAGTGCGTGAGATACCACCGAGTCTGATACACCGAGTATTTGTGCCATCTCCCCCACCGATAACTCGTTGTGCTTGCAAAGCAACCAACAGATTTTCATACGTGTCGGATCGCCAACCAAACCAAACTCTCGCGCACACGCCAAAACCGCCTCTTCATTCTCCAGCTCTTTTTTTATTGTTGCTTTTTCTCTCATCCCTTCCAGTATATCTCATTTGAATACTCATTCAAATGAGATACTGTGTATATTATCCCAGACTGGTGCATAACACACTACTCTAGAGCAATACTTATTATAAGAATCCATTTTATCAGTGTGACTTATGTAGGTGCTCAGTGTTATATCACACCTCAAATTGAACGACATACAACAACACATCACATGAGAATCAAAAAAAAGAAAATTCGTACCTAGGTACGAATTTTCTTTTTTGCTTCTTTAACGACATGCTCTTGATCGACTTGCGCTTTCCTAAGCGCTCGTTTATAGACCTTTTTCCTTTCACCAGAGCTCGTGTTGATGAAAAAATGATGCACAGGATCAGCCTCAGCAGTTTTTACTCCACCAAACACCAACCCTCTAATTGTTGCAACCAGATACGTCATATCACCTTTTCTAAATCATCTCTACTGTACTTTTTAGGAAGATACTTGTCAAGATGATCTATGTTAAAGGTAAAATCATAAGTACCGGTCTGGAGATTTCTTTCGATTAGGTCTACTTGTATTTTCTTCCCAAATGTATTCTTAATCTCAGCAACAACATCACGAGAGGCTAAAAACTGCTCTATAAAACTCTCTCTTGTGATATTTCTCCCTTCGACTTTCTCGCGATCCTGAGTAAACTTCCACGCTATTTCCGGTGGTTGAATCACATACTGGATAAATACCGGTCTTCCTTTATCTAAGGAAAGCTGCACATTGCTCTCAGCGATATTCAGCTTGGAAAAAGTCCCGTCAAGCAGGAAACTGTAAGACTTTGATTTGAGATAGTCGTGCAACTTATTGACACCAAGCGTCACTGCTTCCTGAAAATATTCTGCCTTACCGGGTACATATTGTGGCAACCATGTGCGAATTTCATCCGGATCAACCCTGACAATTGTATCTCTTGCCCCCAAGATCTCCCGAATGAGACGAATAGAGAATTCTGTTTTACCTGCCCCAGGCGACCCTGCCATAAAAATGGATACTGGTTTTTGAACCGGTCTGACATTACCAACAAATGTTTCTATCAGCTCCTTTCTATGCTGCTTCACGTAGATAGCCGCATCGGATGCTAACTTCTGTACAACAGCATCATTCATGATATTTACTTCCAATCCTCCACCACAATGCGCTTGCCTGAGCGGCGGATGGTGAGTTTTTGGCGTTCGCGCCATGACAACTCGCGTATCAACTCCTTAGGTATGTTGATGTAGTAGCTGTTGCGACCGTTTTTTACAATCTTGCGTATGTGTACCTCTTTTTTCATATAGTCCATACTACCATGAACATACCATGGTATGTTCATGGTCACTTTACATACCCAACAGATTGCGGCACAGACTCTATGATTTGTGTATTTCCCTACTCAAGTAATGTATGATACTTCCATCCATGGAAAACATTGTAAAAAACGCTCTCTATATAAGTCTCTTTGCCACACTCTTCACACCGCTGCTCTACACGGAATCTTTAATCTTCCCCGCTGTAACTGGCAAGGCGATTTATTTTTACGTCCTGGTGCAAATTTCCCTCCTTCTGTATACCTGCCATTTATATATTGAAAAAAAACCAAAATTGCCCCAGCTATCCTGGGTATCAATCTCTCTTTTAGCATTCTTGGTCACATTGGGACTCAGCACGGTAACCAGCGATAATCCACAAGTGAGTTTTTTTGGCAACTTTGAGCGAATGGAAGGGTATATAACATTACTGCATCTAGGCATATACTTTATACTCTTAACTTCCCTACTGACATCACAAAAAATATGGGATCGCTTCTTTTTAACCACCACAGTGATTAGTGTGGTGGTGTCACTAACCGCGCTGGCACAATACTTCACGATAGTCAGTGACAATGCAGCTGAGGCACGCGTGGACATCCTCTTTGGAAACGCAACGCTACTTGGCGCATATGCCATGTTGCACACCTTTATTGCAGGTTACCTCGCAGCAAAACAGCGAGGATTCTCCATGATGCAGATCGGATTGGCAACTGTTGCTACACTCAACTTTACAACCATCATCCTCTCTGGGACTCGAGCAGCACTCTTGGGATTACTGGGAGGCGCCATCGCAGCCGTCACAATCTACTTCCTGCGAACGAAGCGCATCTCTCTATTTCAAAAAATATCTATTGCAAGCATCTTAGTCATTATCGCCGTAGCAAGTGTCGGTACAGCATACCTGTACAGAGAATCGCTTAAAAATACCCCAATGATTGGCAGATTGTTATACTTGAGTCCGGAAACCATCACTGAACAACCAAGATATTTTATATGGAAGGCCGCAACTCAAGGGTTTTTAGACAAGCCGTTGTTGGGATGGGGACCAAACACATTCATAACAGTATACAGTCAATACTATAGCCCTGAAACCAAAAACAGATTCAATGTTGCCATAGGAGAAACATGGATCGATAAGGTGCACAATATATACCTTGAATGGCTGGTAACAGGTGGTATTGGCACTTTCTTGTTCTACCTGCTTTTACTGGGGACGACAATCCATACATTTATTTTCAATACCACCATACGTGATGCGGAGCAAGCATGGATAATGGGACTCCTCTTTGCATATTTCATAAACAATCTCTTTGCTTTTGATTCCATAAGTTCGTATATACTATTTTTTGCCATACTTGCATACACTCACTTTGTCTCAAAAAAAATAATATTTCCCCTTCAAAAAATATACATACCATCATCAGCCAAAGCAGCCACCGGGGTATTATTACTGGTTACCACAATCTACTTTTTTAATATATCTACCGTACGTAGCTACACAACCGCAGCTACTGTGGCAGCATTTTTAAAATCCGAAGATGGTTCCAATACCCAACTGCAACTGTTTGAGAAATTGACCGACTCCAAGATGTTTGCTCCCTGGCATATTAACGCATTACTGGCGGAAGATATACGATCACTGGTAAAGACACAGGCAGGCAAGACAAGTGTCACAGAATCTCTGGTGACCGCCATGCGAAAGCGAATAGAGTCAGATGCACGTACTGCCTATCCGGACGCACGCACACTCTTCATATATTGCAGAGCAATGCGAGAAATCGCCGCCCCTCAAGACGCCCTCAATATATGTACACAAGCGGCAACACAAGCACCTAACACGCAAGAAGTGCTTATAGAATTGGGACAGCTCTACCGTGACCTGAAAAGGTATGGCGATTCCCTGCGTATCATTGAAAAAGCATTTACCAGTGAACCGGAGTACGACTTGGTCAGACCGGAGTATGCAGCCGCTCTTATATACTCAGGTAAGCAAAAGCAGGCGGTGCGAACGCTTGAAGAACGATATGGTAACCGGTGGGTAGACAATGAATCACTACTCGGTGCGTATATCTATAACAAATCCTTTTCTGATGCGCTAAAAATAATTGAAAAACATATTCAGCACAACCCAAGAGAGATCGGCTACTATCTGTCTCAAGCGAGCATATACTTAAAAATGGACAAAAAAGATGAGGCGATATCGGCAATTAAAAATATGATGAAAATAGACAATCGCCTGAAAAAGACAGGTGAACAAATTATTCGAAAGATTGAAGCGGATGAAGCAGTGCTGGGTGATCAAGTATCCTTCTGAATCGTGCGTAAACAAATGTGTTTATGTCACAGGAGTGCCATTTGTCTTATACAAGACCACTCCCACCCCCGCAGCAACAAAAGACATAAGAATTTTTGCTATTACCGCACCCTCTAAATCAAATAATGAAGTTAAAATGGTAAATATAAGAATATCTGTGAGAACGGTAATGAATGCGTACGAATACAATCTCTCAACACGGCGCTCGAACAAAATCTTTAATATAAAAACATATGCAGGCAATGATAGTGGTATCAGCGCAGAAAGAAACATAAACGGTTGTGCTCCGTCAAAACCGGGAAACAGTACCGGCAACAGCAACATTGCAAATATTACAATGATCAGCGAACCACCCACACTTAACCACAAAGCCAACCAGAGTAAATGTCGCAGATCTTGATTCTCATCAGGTGACCTCAAGTGAGGCAATATGTAAAATTGTAATGTATTGCGGTAGGCGTTGCGAATATGTTCAATTGGGAGAAAAGCGATAATAAATACAGCAAGTGCTCCGGGTCCCAAAAATAAGAAGATGAGCACTTTTTCCAGTGCGGGCAGTAGTGTGAAAGGTAACTGAAATAGTGTCAGCTGCTTTCCATATCTTGCATCAGATTCCGCATTAAATACGCAACCAGCCTGTTGTGTCAATTTCTTGCTAACTAAATAAAGTGCAAGGAGCGTTACCACAGACTGTGTAGCAAAGTACCATGCCATGGTACCAAATACCGTTCCGGTTGTGAGTGCGCCATACCACGCAGCCAAAACCACGCAAGAAACAATCACTCCGTCATACATGGCCTTTTCCTTAAACTTATGCAATCCGGCAAGTGCGGTTCCCGGCATCAGGTATAAATTGGCAACCGGCGCCAAAATACCGGAAATCGCAAACGCGCGTGCAAGATCAACATCACCTTGCACTTGAAACACCACAGCAAACAGTAGTGCACCAACAGTTGCGCCAGCTCCCCACTTTAACTGCACAGCCAAAGCTCTGCGAAAACCCCTATTGGAGTAAATCGGCATCTGCTGCAATATGACAGGACCTATACCCGGTAATGAAAAGAATGCAAAAATAGCCAGTACAGCCGCTAAAAACCGTGTCCTGCCAAAAACCTGCGCATCTAGAACATTTGAAAGTATGATAATAATTGCCACCGCCGCACCACTTAAAATAAGCTGATTCAAAATAGCCCAAAACAGTTTCTTTGTTTCAATATATTCCAGGAATCGTTGTAGCGTGCACATATTATCTTTCTATATTGTTACCTACACCACCAAACTAAGCAGCACCCAAAAATGTCGCCAGTGCAAGGTGTCCACAAACATATTCTGCACCAAAATACCCACCAGTAATGACGCTAATAGGGTCGTATACAACATATCTTTTCTCTTGCGCATACGTAAAAGACGAAATATAAAAAACAGCACTGCGATATAAAGTATGATACCCACGATACCTTGCTCATATAATACTCTTAGGTAAGTGTTGTGTGCGGCAAAACCATTTTCAGATTTCTTCTCATAACTTCCACTTCCTGAACCAAAAAGTATAGATAACATATCTCTTTGCACAAGCTGTGAGGAGGCGGATTGTATATTCTCAATTCGTGGCTTATCTGAACTGTAGTAACGAGAAGAAAGAGTTGCTTCATAGTAAGATCTTCCATCTATTGGAATTATAAATATCCACATAAGGGCGACAAACAACCCTACCATTGCAACCCCTGCTCCCTTTTGCCATAGATGTTTGGTATGAAAAGGTGTGTACAGAATTACAAAAAAGATACTGGCAACCAAAAAATTTAACCACGCGCCACGAGATCCGGTTAAAATCAAATTTGAGAATACCAACATGGTCACGAAGAGAAGGATAAAAAACTGTCGCATCTTCTCTGCAAGACAAGTATAAACCGACAATATAAGTACGGCCGGCACTAAGAAAGCGCCATATACAACAGGGTCATCAAAAAAAACACTGATGCGAATATTGTCTTCCCAAAAAAAACGTACCGAACCAAAATTATCTCTGAATAGAACACTTAGATATGCACCCAATCCAAGTACTGAGGAGGCGAGAGCACCTCCTAGATACCCATACACAATATTCTCCCGTATACTGCGAGATTCCGTCACCCAAAATTGTATAAGCCCATACACGGCAATCAAGTACACTGTAATTAAGGCAAATAGTGTATCAGACTCGGGCATGAGCCAGAGTTGCGCCACTATCAACAATACAAATACAGCAAGTGAGTAATTCTGCCAAGATATCGGGATACGATACGTTTTCTGCACTAACAGGTAAACAATGGTCATTACACCCACAACCGTCATCACTATTTCAAACGGCGACAGGTCCGTACTGCCAAACATAAGAAAAAAGCCAACCAGAGCGGCAGCAGCTTGCAGTATTCTATTTTTATATGATTCTACAATCTTCATTACAGCCACGGACAGTAGTATACCAAACAATCAGAATAAACAACGGCAGGCATCCTCTTTTAAACTCCTGATCCCATCAGAATTCAATCGTCCAGCAGTGCCAAAACCTCTTTGTCGGTCACTTGATTGAAGTTTTCGTAGTGTGCGCCCACACTGCCTTGAAACCAACGAGGATCAATGAGTGTCACCACCTCATCTGCCTCCACCTCCATGTATTCATACACCTCCTGCGGCATAATCGGTACAGCAAGGACTATCTTCCGAGGATTTTCTTGCCGTACTTGCGCAAGTGCCAGCTTCATGGAAAGACCGGTTGCAATACCGTCATCCACCACAATCACCACCTTACCGGATAGTGAAAGTGGCTTTCTACCTGCTCTATACACATCCAAACGGCGCTGTGCTTCCGATTGTTGCCGTTTTTTCTCTTCTGCAATCCATTCTTTGGGTATGTGCACCAGCGACCGCTCATCACACAGCAGCCGTCCTTCCGCATTGGTCACACACACAGCAAACTCAGGATTGTGCGGGTAGCCGATTTTTCTGGTCACTACAATATCGTGCGGTGCATGGAGTAACTGTGCAATTTCGTACCCGAGTACCACCCCGCCACGCGGTAGTGAGAGAACTACCACATTGTCTTGGTCCTTATACGACAGGAGTTTCTGTCCCAACAGCACTCCCGCTTCTTTGCGATCTTTTAGGTACATCATTACCTTTATACTACCACCACGCTTCCCCGCTTCAACACCTGGAAATTTAGGGGTCGGACCCTAAATTTTAAATCTAAATAACTCTTGCGAAGTGACATTGAGTCACTTCTCACTCACGAAAAGTGCGCAGGCACTTTTCTTGTCGGGCAGTACGCAAAAAGCGCCCAAAGGCGCTTCTTTGCTCTGCTGCCCGATAGGATGAGAAAGTCCGGGGGGACTTTCGCAAGAGGTTGCCTGCAATTTTATGATCGAAGGAAAGCAAAAT
>WFTF01000042.1 GCA_015485575.1 Patescibacteria group bacterium
GGTATTTACGTGGTCGGCTAACGACCGATCGTAGCAGCTCTGCCCAATCAGTTTCTGCGTTTGTGACTGATACTAAACAACAGCTCCAAACTATCGACAGCAAGCTCCAGCGACTTCTTGATGGGTATTTAGAGCAAGATATTGAAAGAGAGATTTATAGAGCAGAGAAAGCCAAACTACTGTCGAAAAAGAAGTCACTAACCGAGGAAATCGAGACGATTGAGCATACGCAGAAACATTGGCTCGAACCGCTCGAGAATTGGATACAAACCGCCGAGAATCTGGACCAAACTGCTTCGGATTATGACCTTTTTAGAAAAAAGGTCATCGCCAAAGAAATCTTTGGCTCGAACCTCCGCCTCCACGACAAAATCCTCAGTTGCGCCGCAGGCGCACCCGAAGAAAACGGTGCTGTGGCTTCGCCATCAGCATGGGCGGCACTTCGCGCCGCCCATGCGTGTGTTGGTCAAAAACCGAAACGTCTCATTATGGAGCCAACGCGCGGGATTGTCCTGACGGTCACTAATTCGCGTACGCTCATAAGTGCCGCGGGACACGGCTCGCTTGTTTTCGTTCTGGGAAAGAAAGAAAACACCGCTCCGCCGTTCAATCCCGACACAACAGTGCGCAGGCACTGTTGCTCGCGTTGTCTCTGCAACTCAAAAGCTCCCTGGCGGGAGCTTGTGAGTTTTTGAGCCAACGCGCGGGATTGAACCGCGGACCTCACCCTTACCATGGGTGCGCTCTACCGACTGAGCTACGTTGGCACGTTGCGCAAGTGGGATCTTGCGGGACGATAATAGCACGAAGTTCGCTATTTGAAAAATAGTTTCTGTATATGTTCTGTGTTCGGCACCCTACAACTTATATGCTTCCACAAAACCACGAGTCGCACGATACCCCGCCACAGTACCGTAATACCACTCACCCACAAGGAAATATCATACCCACCAACAGTTGTCGGCAACCCTCACACTATTCTCTCCAAGTGCGCTATAGCCACCACGGTAAATGCAATGGGCATGGCCGTGAAATACCATTTATTATTTTTCATGCTGCCCGCATACGTCTCTCTGCTGATTGTTGTCAATATCGTGTGTGAATGAGCCACCTCGGAGACTCGAACTCCGGACCTATGGTTTACGATACCATTGCTCTACCAACTGAGCTAAGGTGGCGCGCGCTCATTTTATATGACAAACACGAAATTTGCCAGAGGAGTGGAAAAATGTATGGACGCGATCAATTCATTGCAAAAAAACAATAAATCTTATATACTTCTTGCCACTTGTGTAAATACACAAATAGTGTGCACAACATGCGGTGGTAGCTCAATTTGGTTAGAGCACTCGCCTGTCACGCGAGAGGTTGCGGGTTCAAGTCCCGTCCACCGCGCAGTGCTTAGAACCCGTGTTTTTCAGACACGGGTTCTTTGTTTCAGACGGTAATGCCTATCCACGTAACGATGTTACCCTACACATCAATAACACACTGTCAAAAACAATTTTCCGACAAGCTTCAGAAACTGAGAAATCCTGAGAGTGTCGACGGGTGGAATTGAACCACCGACCTTGGGTTTATGAGTCCCACGCTCTAACCAACTGAGCTACGTCGACAAGTGAAGAAAATGATATTGGCATTTCCTTTTATATTTTTGTTCTAGACGCAGTCGGCAAAACTTCTCCTTATGCCGACATACGTGGCAAACAGATTACTATATTTGCCTGCAAGAATCAATTACTGTTTCGGACACAACTGCTGCTCCGCTTTTTGAATATCTTCCGGTCTACCAACGGGTATCCAGAGGTCTTGCTGCACAATTTCTACCGGATAGTCCTGTGCAAATTGAGTAAACATGTCAGTCACAAGAAGTTCTCCGTGCTCCTCTGAAACGGAAACGGAATACTCAAAAATATGCGTATCCAGCACAAACCCGCCTATATTTATAAAGTGTGAAGGAGGGTCTTTTGGCTTCTCAATAATCCCCTGCAGCGTGCCATCTTCATTTTGCAACAGTACACCAAAGTGTTCCGGGGTGTCGCTGTGTGTTGCCAAAATTGCGTAGTCTTTGGTAATCGCCTCTTGCAGTGCATCAGCACCATGTATATCGTCTGCATACATGAAAAGAAACTTTCCCTGCAGTACGTCCTTTGCGCACAGCAACGCATCTCCGGTACCTCCCGCAAAGTTCTGCTGCTCCACGTAGGTGACCTTCCTCCCCTCATACTCACTCCCGCAATGTGCACGTATCTGCTCCTGCAGGTAGCCCACCACCAACACCAATTCATCTACCTCCGCCGGAAGTGCTTCCACCACATGCTGCAAAAGCGGCTTGCCGCATACTTGAATGAGTGGTTTGGGTGTATGGTCTGTTAACGGACGCATACGTGTTCCTCTACCTGCACAGATGATGACACATTGCATACTTACTTTGTTACACACTTGGACAAATTATTTTTTCCGCATACTCCACATCCTCCGGATAGCCGATTGCGATCCACAGATCTTCCTCCACCACAGCAATCGGATGATCCTCTTTATAGCGCATGATAATTTCCGGCATAAAATACTCTCCGTTTATTGGCGCCTCAGGTGGGTAGTTAAAAATATTTTTGTCCAGCACCATAGGTCCGGTGGCGACCAGGTTGGATGGTGGGTACTCCGGTTTTTCAATCATTTTTGCGATGGTACCGTCAGGGTTGCGCACCAACACTCCAAAACGCTCCGGCGTATCACTGGTACTTGCCAAAATAGACCGGCTGTATGATACCGCCCGCGCAATATCGTCCCGTCCATGAATATCATCGGCAAACATAAACAAGAAGCGTCCCTTAATAAAATCCTTACACAGCCACAACGCCTTTGCAGGACCGTTTATCTCTGTCTGCTCCACATAGCGTACCGGACGCCCATGAAAAACATCCCCACAGTACTCGCGAATCATATCCCCCTTATAACCGACAACAATAATCAACTCTGTGATTGCGGATGGAAACGCTTCAACAATATGGTCTAAGAGCGGCTTCCCACACACCTCAACCAACGGCTTTGGTTTATGGTCAGTAAGCGGTGCTAAGCGCGACCCCTTCCCTGCAGCTAAAATGACACATTGCATATAAGGCTATTTATACCACGAAACAAAACCTGCACGAAGTATACGTTGTGCGCTTTTTGTTTCCTGCTGGCATAGAGAAAGTTGCGTGATCAAACAGATATCGAAGATATATGTGACATGCTTCTCTGCCCCGCAGTGAATTACGCAATTAATTGCACAATTTTATACCCAAATGGTACCCAACCCTCGGTTTTTGTTTCCACAAATACGTTGCTATCAAGCGGCATACGGTGACACTGTGCACTATGCCAAACTCCTTACTGCATAGTTCACCGTACTGCAGAGCACTTGGTATGTTCGTTATCTTTGCAGTATCTAAAAAATACATATTATATTGATTTGATTGCGCCAAGAACTTCCCGTCTAAGTGAGGTTCCCTTTCTTACCTTAATTCGGAGGGTGCCCATGTGTGACGAGTGGTTTTTGTATACTTTCTTACTTGTACTACGCACAAAACTGGGCTTTGTGAACTGGTGCAGCGGTACACCTGTATGTCGCGACCAGAAACGCTCAACTTCTGCAATGCGGTTTTTATGTGACTGGTTGATGCTGACTCGCAAAATCAAATCTTCTGTCTGCACTGAAAAAGTCACCTGTAACCAGCGTAAATAGAATGTAATCATATGCGGATCACTATTCGTAAAACCGAATTCTTGACTGCCGGTTTTATACCCTTCTCCCCAATACAACCCAAGCCCTATACAATAGATATCTCTGTTTGACAGTGTTCCCAACTTGTCTGCTCCGATACGCATACTACGTGCAACGTCAGCCAATCTTTTTTGTCGAATTTTCTCCGCATGACGCAAAAGGGCCGAAACACTTTTTTGTTTTCCTTTTTGTGAAATGCGCTCAATCGCCTTAGAGGAAAGCGGAATGTCTCGGCACCATAGACTCACTGTACTTTTACTCACTGCAAGTTTTTTGGCAATTTCCCCAATACTCATCCCCTCCCTTCTAAGAGTAATCGCCCGTTCTTTTTCTAAGGTTTTCGCCATAGTTCGTAAGGTAGTTATATCATATACTAATTGCTGGACTTTTTATAGTCAAAATGCTACACTGCCTACCGCAAACAAGATATGTTTGTTGCCATAATAAATAGAGCGGGATGGAGGAGTGGTACCTCGGGAGGCTCATAGGTAAAACTGTGACCCGGTGCAGTAATGCACTGTGGAAAAATCTTCTAAACTGCTGGAACACCGTGAGAGCTTTACTTGCTACAACATGATCCGAGAGGATGGGTGTGAATGCTTTAAAAAAGTAAAGATTCGGCAATCGGCAGCCAAGCCCTTCATCAACATATGATGAACGGAAGGTTCAGAGACTATAATGGAGAGTTCCCACTAGACATGTCACAAGACATATCTAAGGAACATGGGATAGTCCTTGCATGTTAGGAAACTACATGACTAACAGAACCTCCAGACCCCGGTTCGAGTCCGGGTCCCGCAACACGATAGAAAGCCCACAAGCTCTGCTTGTGGGCTTTCTCGTATGGTTTTACCCTTTACCGAACTCGTTGTAGATATCGTTCACCCACGGAGCGTAGCATGCGGGAAGTACATTTCAGCGCAGAAGATTCAAGAATCCCCTACAACGCACCGAATTCGTGAAATACGCGTTCGTACTTTATCAGTGCCGCCTGTGCCATACCTTGCGTCAAAATAAAGTCAGACCCTTCGTGCGCAATTTGGTTTCGCACCTTGTGTGCATCCCAGGCGTCTTGTATGGTTTTTATATTTGATGCTGAGGCGCTCTTAAGCTGGTCTCCAATGGAGACCCCTACAAAGCCCGCATTTGCCAGCACCTCACCGAGCATAATGTCCGCCTCAATAATCGCCATCTTCCAATCGTTGGGTGAAACGGATTCCACTCGTTTTTTAATTTCCGCCCAGCGCTTGTTTTCAGTGTCATGTTTATGTCGTTCTTTCCATCGTTTTTCTTCTTCCTCCATTGCCGCTGCCTCTACTTCACTTAACTGTCCCATGCGAATATAAGAGTAGATAATACCTACAATAAAAAGTGCGGACAGTATAAAGGCGATAACGGAAAATACATCCCATGCGATAAATAAAAAGGACATGATGCGATCGGCGGTAATATCACTCCCACTTAACGCCTCTATCGCACGTCGAAACAGCCCCAGAAAATCCGGTGTGTATTGGCTGTATACAATGTCATTGTCATCAGGTGTCATATATGACTATATGACACACCCCGTTTGCCGATTACACTTGATCGTGCATTTTTTTACCCAAATCAAACAGTCGTGTGTCACCACCGTGTGGTGCTATATATTGTACCCCAACCGGCAGCTGCGTACCCTGTGATTGTTCCCCACACGGTTTGTTTGTAGCGTCACGACAGACGGTACCCGCCGGTATGGATAGGGCAGGTACACCCGTTAAGTTTACCGGTACGGTAAATATGTCCTGCTTGTACATGGACAGCGGGTCTGACTGCGCGCCAAAAGGAAAGGCGGGAGTGGGGGTAGTTGGCAGCAGTACGATATCCACTATACGAAATACGTCCGACAACTCCTGCCGCATCAGTTCACGCGCTGCTTCCGCCTTCCCATAGTATGCATCATAGTATCCGGCGGAAAGTACATAGGTTCCCAATAAAATACGCCGTTTCACCTCTTCACCAAAACCCACAGCACGTGTCTTCTGGTACACGTCCAGCAGCGTGTCCCCTTCAACCGAAAGTCCATAGCGGATACCGTCGTAGCGCGCGAGATTTGAAGATACCTCAGCCGGCATGACTACGTAGTATGCCGCCAAACCTTTTTCAAAAAGCGGCAGTGACACATCACGCACCGTATGACCCGCCGCTTTTAGTGCCGACACGTGCTCCTCAAACACCTCCAAAACGTCCTCATCAACCCCCTCTTGTATGAAATCACGCGGGATGCCGATAGTGTACGTTTCCTTGAGTGTCACTTCAGGGTAGGTATCCTCGTCTATGGTGGTACTGTCCAGAGGGTCTCTGCCGGCTATGACCGTATGCAGCAGCTGTGCATCGGAAACCGTATGTGCAAAGGGACCCGCCTGATCAAGTGAGGAGCCCATTGCCATCAGTCCGCTACGGGACACCGCACCATAAGTTGGCTTGTATCCGACCAAACCACAGTAACTTGCCGGCTGGCGTATGGATCCACCGGTATCAGTCCCCAGTGCCGCCGGAACCGCTCCCATTGCCACCGCCGCAGCCGAACCTCCTGACGACCCGCCGGGGACACGAGTGGTATCTACGGGGTTTTTTGTGGGACCAAATGCCGAGTTTTCCGTTGAACCGCCCATGGCAAATTCATCAAGGTTGGTCGCTCCAACGATAATTGCTCCCGCTTCTTGCAACTTTCGCACCACCGTCGCATCGTAGGTTGCCGTGTAGTGCTCAAGTATTTTTGAACCACCGGTTGCGCGTTTGCCTTTGACCAAGATATTGTTCTTTAACGCAATGGGCACACCCAAAAGCGGCGGAGTATCGGACCCCTGTTCCGCATAGCGCTTGGTTGCGTCTTTTGCTTGCACTAGTGCATCTTCCCTGTAGGTGTCCAAAAATGCATGTATCTCTCCGTCCTTTTGTGCAATCACCGCAAAGGCGTCCTCCACCGCTTGCAGGGGTGTATAGCTTCCGTCAATAAACTTCCGGCGAAGTGTGGCAATTGTTTCCATAACTAATCAGCGCTTAAAATCTTCTTGACCTCCAGAAAACGACCTTTTGTTGCGGGAGCTTCCGCAAGTAACGCATCCGTGTACTCATTATCTTTTGTGGTTACCTCATCTTCACGAAAGACGTTATACACCGCGCCCACTTTTTTGGTCACACCGGTTTCCGCGGTGATTTCGTTGATGACACTAACATACTCCAAAACGGCGGTGATATCTTTCTGTAAAGCAGCCGCCTCCTTATCGGTTATCTCTATGCGCGCCAAGCGTCCGAGATGTAAAATATCTTCTTTTTCCATGTCGGCATGATAGCACAAGAGGCACCGCTTATGAAATAAGTTTCAAAAATGCCGCTTCGTCCAGAGTCGGTATGCCCAATTGCTTCGCTTTGTCCGCTTTACTGCCCGGGTCTTTTCCGAGTATCACATAGTCGGTCTTTTTTGATACACTGCCGGATACCTTTGCTCCCTGTCGTCGTGCCAGGTCTTTTGCTTCATCTCTGCCGAGCGTGGGAAGTGTACCGGTGAAGACCACTGTCTTCCCCTGCAGCGCACCCTTTGCCACATGTGCAGGATTTTTGATCACAATGTGTGTCAACAAGCGTTTGAGTGTTTGGCTGTGAAGTGGATCGTGCAAGTAGGCATACAGTGCCTGCGCAACCACTTCCCCCACCCCATAGACGGACGCCAATTCTTCCGGTGACGCCTGTTGCAATGCCTCCAACGAACCAAAATGCTCCGCTAGCACTCGTGCGGTTTCTTCACCCACCTGATCAATGGACAGCGCTACCAAAAGGCGATGTAGCGGTACTTCGCGTGCCGCCTCTATGGCGGAAATTACGTTTTCCGCAGCTTTCTGTTGAAAGCCGGGCAGATCGCGCAAGTCCCCCTCCTTTAAGGTAAAAAAGTCCTCGTAGCTGTTTACCAGCCCGTAGTCAATAAGCAAGTCCACAATGCGCGGTCCCACCCCGTCAAAATTCATTGCCTGTTTGGATACAAAGTGATAGAGGCGTTGGCGGTGCAGGTAGTCAGAGTCACGCGCCACACAGCGGTACGCCGCCTCACCGGGAATGCGCTCAATAGACCCGTCCCCGCCACAGCCCTCAACCTTCTTGGGAAAGCGGAAGGGCTTGGATCCTTTGGGACGCAGCTCCGGCAATACCTGCACCACCTTGGGAATAACATCTCCCGCCTTCTCCAAAATCACCGTATCACCCACACGCACATCCAAGCGGCGTATCTCGTCCTCGTTGTGTAAGGTTGCCCGAGAAACGGTGGAGCCGTCAATAAACACGGGCGTAAGGTGCGCCACGGGAGTGACTACACCGGTGCGCCCTACCTGCAGCTGTATATCTTCCACAACCGTCGTCGCCTGCTCCGCCGGAAACTTAAAGGCAACGCCAAAGCGGGGCGACTTCGCGGTATATCCAAGCGCCTTTTGTAACGTGACATCGTTTACCTTCACCACCACCCCGTCCACACCATAGGACAACCGGTCCTTACGTGCCACCCAGGATCGGTAGTAGTGATATATCTCATCGGTATTTGCGCAATGCTTCCAGTGCGGATTCACCACAAACCCCAAATGCTCCAACAGCCGCAGTTCTTCTGCTTGCGTACCGGGTACCGCCAGCGTGCTTAGCTTGGGATCAAACAGATCTATATCGTAGACAAACATGGATAGCTTTCTGCGCGCGGCGACTTCCGGGTCAAGCTGGCGCACGGTACCTGCTGCGGCATTGCGCGGGTTTGCAAACAGCTCTTCTTTGTTTTTCTTCCGCTGGGCATTGATACGATCAAACTCTCTTTGCGACAGCCACACCTCCCCCACACAGATGGCATCCACCGCATACCGTAACGTGTGCGGCACGTCCGCAATGGTGCGCACGGTGTGGGTGACATCCTCCCCCGTCACCCCATCCCCACGTGTTGCCGCTTGTATCAATTTGCCGTTTTGATAAGTCAGTATAATCTTCAACCCGTCAATTTTATGCTCCGCAACAAAGTCCATGGGAGTCTGTTCGGGAGTCGTGTCCAGGAAACGATACAAACGGTCCACCCACGCATCCAACTCTTCTTTTGAAAAGACATTGTTAAAGGACCACTGTCGTACCTTGTGTGGCACTTTTGCAAATGCCTCCTGCACCGGCGCACCTACCGTATTCACCTCACTGTCGGCAGACTCCTCGGTTGCCCCCTCCAGTTCCGCCAGCTGACGCACCAAAGAATCATATGCCTCGTCCGATATTTCAGGAGAGTCTTCAGTGTGATACTTTTGACGGTGATACGCAATCAACTTCCGCAACTGAGAAATCCTTTGTTGTACATCCTTTTGTTCCATAGTGTTCTGAAATCCTACACCGTCAATGAGGAAAAGCAAAAAGCGGAATATCCTCCTTAGAAACTTGCTGTGAGTTCTCGCTGTACCGCATTATTGTTTCCGGAGATGTTTGTGCATGCAGTATTGTATCCAGCAACCCATGCCGTAGTACAAATATCGCCACTGTCACATGTAATGGTCGGTCTACCGGATGGTGTATAACTCCGAGCATCAGCGGTGGCATTGAGCACTACCACTTCAATATCCAAGCAGCGATTGCCCACTGCGGTACTCCAATCAAGCTGCGTGGAAAACTGTTGTCTCCATGTCACTGAGTCCGTGTCGCTGATGGTCACACCGGACAGGTCAAAACATTCAACAGGGACCGTTCCGCCATCTTCGGTAAATTGTGTGGGGTAGGCATTTCTCAAAAAGCGTACGCAGTCCATCCCCGCCGCCGCCGCCTGAAACGCAACTTCCGACCCTCGCGTATTCATTCTCAGGTCAAGCTGTTTGAGTGTAATAGAGAGCAGTGAAAGTCCGATAGAAACCACCACCCCTGCCACAATCATGGCAAGCAGCAACGCAAAACCTCTGTTGTCATGCTTTTTAATCATACAAATTAAATACCGTGGTTTGTAACTCAACCTTTTCCAGTGAACCTCCCTTAAACAAGGTCGCATCCCAGTACACTGTTGAGGTAACTTCAACCTCTTTATCTCTACCTCCTCCCCCAACTTCACGCAGTTTTATCACTCGTGTGTACTCTGTTTCTCTTGCTCCCCCGACACCACCCGCGCTTGCTGCAAAAGGTACGGA
>WFTF01000043.1 GCA_015485575.1 Patescibacteria group bacterium
CCACTTGTGCAACCTCTTCAGGGGTACCCTTGGCGACAATTTTACCACCGCCTTCTCCCCCTTCCGGTCCTATATCTATGATGTAGTCGGCGGACTTTATAACATCAAGGTTATGCTCAATAACCATCACTGTATTACCACGATTTACGAGCTCTTGCAGTATGGATATGAGCAAGGCAACATCGTCATAATGCAAACCGATAGTTGGTTCATCCAGCAGATAAATAGTTTTCTGCGTATGAGGACGATAGAGCTCTGAGGCAATTTTCACTCGCTGTGCCTCACCTCCTGAGAGGGTGGTGGCACTCTGCCCCAACTCCAGATACCCCAAACCTACATCTTGGAGTGTTTTTAGACGCTCATAAATGGCGGGCACATCCTCAAAAAACAGTACCGCTTCCTCTATGGTTAGGTGTAATACTTCATGTATGTTTTTACCTTTGTAGTAGACCTCCAGTGTTTCTTTGGTAAAGCGCTTCCCATCACATACGTCACAGGTAACATACACTGTTGGAAGGAAGTGCATCTCTACTGCAATCACACCATTTCCTTGACATGCTTCACATCTGCCACCTTTTACATTGAAGCTAAATCGTCCGGGCTTCCAGCCACGGGCACGAGCTTCGTTTGTTGCGGCAAACATATCTCGTATGTGCGTAAATGCTCCTGAGTAGGTTGCCGGGTTACTGCGGGGCGTGCGACCAATTGGTGATTGATCTATAAGAATGGAGCGTCCGAGGTATTCGGTTCCCGAAACGGTTTTTGCATTGAAAGTTTGCGCACTGCGGTGCCTTTTATCCAAGCGTGCCAGCAGGTTTTTGTGCAGTATCTCATACATGAAAGTAGACTTACCTGAACCGGAAACACCTGTAACGGCAATGAGTTTCCCCAGTGGAATGTCTATGTTGAGATTTTTTATGTTGTATGCTTTTCCACCCCGTATTTTAATGGATCCTTTTTCTGCAGTTCGTCTTTTTGGTATGTCAATTTGTTTTTCTCCACGCAGGTATCGGAGTGTGGCTGAACCTGATGTATTTTCCTTTGCCTCAAGTAGTTTTTGAAGATAGTCGGCAACCACCACCTCTCCCCCGTGTACTCCTGCTTTGGGACCGATATCAACAAGATAGTCTGCTGCAGAAATGGTGTCCTCATCGTGCTCAACCACCAGTATAGTGTTTCCCATGTCACGCAGTTCACTGAGTGTTTGAATGAGCTTGTCGTTGTCACGTTGGTGTAATCCTATGGTCGGTTCGTCCAATACATACAGGGCCCCAACGAGTCCCGAGCCCAGCTGCGAGGCGAGGCGAATACGCTGTGCCTCACCTCCCGAGAGGGTATTTGCGCGGCGATCCAAAGTGAGGTACTCAATACCGACATTATTCATAAACTGCAGACGTTCTATAATCTCACGCAGGGCAGGCCAGGCAATCTCATGCTGTTTTTTGGTAAGTTGCAACGTATCTATAAAGTCTGACGCTTCTTTGACGGTGAATTTTGTAAACTCTACGATGTTTATACCCAGATTTTCCTTGCCATTGCCACCTAAGTACACACGTAACGCCTCTTTGCGTAAACGTGCTCCTTTGCATTCGGGACAAATATCGGTATTGAAAATACCTACCACACCAAGTCCGTTACACTCAGGACATGCCCCGTACGGCGAGTTAAAGGAGAATAGGCGTGGTTCAACCTCGGGAAAAGAAGACCCATCTACCGGGCAGATGAACTTCGCAGAGAGAACGCGAGAAGTTCCGTCGGGACTTTCAATTTTCACCAACCCGTTTGATTCATGCAGCGCCAGTTCCACCGCTTCCGAGAGACGTTCGCGTGACCCTTTTGGATCATCGGAAAACTCACTGACATATATTTCGTCAATAAGCACATCAATATCGTGACGTTTCGTTTTCTGTAAGACTATTTTTTCTCGCAGCTGCTTGATTTCACCATCTATTTTCACTGTCTCATATCCTTTACCAAGGAGGTCATACAGCAATTGGTAGTACTCACCCTTTCTTCCGACCACCAACGGGCTGAATATGGACACTCGCCCTTTGGAAAGTTCTATGCCCATTACCTTTTGTGTGTTTTTTTTGCCGGCTGTGCGAATCTCCTTTTGTTCAATGGAGTTGAGGATGATGTTGAGTATCTCATCTTGGGAAAGTTTTTGTATCGGGACATCAGTGTCCAGGCAGTATGGTTGCCCAATGCGTGCATACAAAATACGCAAATAATCGTATATCTCAGTAATGGTTGCGACCGTAGAACGTGGATTGCGAGAAGCGGTTTTTTGGTCTATGGAAATAGCAGGTGACAAACCGGCAATTTCATCCACGTCCGGCTTTTGCATTTTATTCAAAAACTGGCGGGCGTAAGGAGATAATGACTCCACGTAGCGCCTCTGTCCCTCGGCAAAAATAGTGTCAAACGCAAGAGACGACTTTCCGGAACCCGAGGGTCCGGTAATAGCTATCATTTTTCCACGTGGCATTTCCACGTCAATATTTTTTAAGTTGTGGGTACGTGCACCACGCACCACAATCTTGCCATGTTTCTCGTCATCTATGTTCCACTGTGTTTGCGGATTGTTCTCTTTTTTATGTGCCATACAGTACACACGCCACTGCGTGGTGGCAGTGGTATGGTGACGACTATTATAGAGTAGTTTGCTCTATTTTGACAGTACATACGACACGGCAAGTCTTCCATACTCACCCACTCGATACATATATCAGGGTCAATGGGTCTCCATTTATGTAACCGTATGGCATGAGGTAGCCTGTTGTCGACTTGATAGACCTTACTGTTTTTTCTTGCCTCCGGACTTTTTATACTCTTTTGGCATGGTTAAAACGATGTGTGTACCAACTCCCTTGATAGATTCTACGGCAATTTTCGCACCCATCAGCTCAATAAGTTGTTTGGTAATCCACATTCCCAAACCGCTTCCGGTAATCTTACTTACGTCATCATTTTGTACACGGAAGAACGGAGCAAACAATTTTTTCTGATCTTCTGCTGAGATACCCATTCCGGTATCCTTAACTCGTATCTCCACTCCGGTGTATTTTTCATCAATGGTAATCTCAATTGCGCCTGACGGGGTGTACTTAATGGCGTTACTTACCAAGTTGGTGAGTGCTTGATGCAGGCGCTTACGGTCTCCGGATGCAAGATGTGTTTCAATCGCACCGGTGTGAGAGAGCTTGATATTCTTCTCACGGGCAGATACACGCAGTTCATCGGTCACCGCTATTACCACCTCTGACACATCAAACGTCTCATGCTCCACTGACAATTTACCCGATTGAATGCGCGCCACATCCAAAAGGTCGTTCACTATCGCAAGCAGACGTTCTGAGGAATCCTTGACACGTTTTGCATACTTTTGGTGTTCAGGGTCTTTCACCGCCTCCTCAATCATGGACGCATAACCGCGAATGGCGGTCAGAGGAGCGCGCAATTCGTGGGCTATCATGTTGGTAAACAAATCTTTCATCTCATTGGCCTTCCTCACCTGCAGATAGAGATAGCGGTAGTCTGTTAGTCGGACATGCCAGTATGCTAATGCCAGCAAGAAAAGATAAATCACCACAAGCGTCGCCAGTGCCTTGTTGCGCTGTTGTGCAAAAATAGCGTCAATCCCCTCACGGGAGGTGGTGGTCATGACAAAGTAATCATCTCCGTTATAAACAAACTGCCGCACCCCATGCACATACCTCACCCCGTTTGTTTTGATGTTGGAAAGCAGTGACTCACCTTCATAGACAAACCCGAGCTGATATCTGCGCGGATTATCCGGCTTCCCTACCACGGTCGGATCAAGTGCAACAACAGGTATATAATCACCCTGTACTCGCTTTGCGATACGAAACGCAACTATGTCGGGGTTTAAGGTTGCCAGACGTTTGATTTCCTGCTCTATCAATTGTGTGTTTTCAATGCCGGTCATATTGACCATGGAAACAAATAAGTCATGCATCAAACCGATGCGCTCATTTTCAAGACGTTCTTGGTTTGCGCGACTGACCTCTAAAAACTGTTGACCGCTGAAAAGAAACAGTAGCGGGATTGCCAGTATAAGTGTTAAGACGAAGAATATCTGAGGGTGGTCCTTGAGGTACCTCAGCGCTTTTTGGATGGCATAAATACTGCGTGATATCATACC
>WFTF01000044.1 GCA_015485575.1 Patescibacteria group bacterium
GGTCTTGAAACAGATCAAGATATGGGAAACTATGAGCGGTTTCTAAATACAGATATTCCCGGTAACAACTACATGACCACCGGCAGTATTTACCAAGCGGTTATATCCAAAGAGCGCAACTTGGGCTACGGCGGACGCAACGTGCAAGTGGTACCGGACATACCAGCAGAAACAATCAGGCGCATAAAAAAAGCGGGTGAGCTTGCCAGTGCTGACGTGGTACTTATTGAAATAGGTGGTACTGTTGGTGAGTACGAAAATATTCTCTTTATAGAGGCGATTCGTATGATGAAAACAGAAACTCCAGACGATGTGGCGGTGGTGATGGTGAGCTATTTGCCGGTGCCAGGCAGTGTGGGTGAGATGAAAACCAAACCGACGCAGCACGCAGCGCGAACACTGGGCGCTTCCGGAGTCTTCGCCGACATTATCCTTGCACGCGCACCGGTTCCGGTAGATCAAAAACGAAAGGAAAAAATTGCAACATTTTGCAACGTACGCGTGGAAAATGTAATTTCCGCACCGGACGTGGAGAGTATCTATGATATTCCGCTGAACTTTGAAAAAGATAACCTTTCCGATCGGCTATGTGATATGCTTCAGCTTTCATGTACCAAAAAATCAGATTTATCAGACTGGAAACGTTTTGTATCAAAGTCAAAAAATACAAAAGATACAGTGAAGATTGCGGTGGTGGGAAAGTACTTTTCCTCGGGCGATTTCGTGCTATCTGACGTATATATATCTGTACTTGAAGCAATTAAGTACTCTGCGTATAAACTGGGACTCAAACCGGAAATTACCTACTTGTCCGCTCAGAACTTTACTGACAGAAAGAATCTCAAGAACCTCAAAAAGTATGATGGTGTATTGGTGCCCGGCGGCTTTGGATCTACGGGGATTGATGGAAAACTCAATGTGATTGAGTACGTGCGGAAAAATCGTATCCCTTATTTTGGCATTTGCTACGGTATGCAACTTGCCGTGTTGGAGTTCGCACGCAATGTGCTCAAGAAAAAAGAAGCCAGTACAGAAGAGATAAATCCAAAAGCCCCTGACTTAGTAGTGGCGGTTATGGACGACCAAAAAGAAAAGATTGCAAAAGGTGATATGGGAGGAACCATGCGCTTAGGACAGTATCTGGCAAAGCTCCGCAAGGGCACGATTGCACAAAAGGCATATAGAAAAGAAGAGGTATTGGAGCGACATCGTCATCGCTATGAGGTAAACAACGCTTATGTTGCAGAACTGGAAAATGCGGGAGTTATCTTCTCCGGAAAGTCACCCGACGGACGCCTTATGGAGATTATGGAGCTTCCAGAAGAACTACATCCGTTTTTTATAGGTGTGCAGTTTCATCCCGAATTGCAAGCACGCCCCTTGGACCCGCACCCGCTGTTTACAGCATTTATTAAATCCGCATACGAAGCTAAATAGCGCATCTATTTTTTGTCCACATTGCTTGATCCGGGAGTATGTTCATCCTGTGAATACTCTTTTGTATGCATGGGTTTATCATGCAGAAGTGTTAAACTGAGGGTCATTTTGTTGAAGCATTCATGATGTGTTTCAAGAAAATTGGCTGTGGCGGCGATATAACCGAGTTACCGTTTGAACCCAGAAGTGAGAAGGGGCTGGCGTGCCGCAGTTGCTGGGGTAATGCAAAAAAATAATGAACAAGCGGCAGAAGACTTGTCGGGAAGCACCGCGGTAGCAGATAAACAGCAAGTACTGGCCGATGTTCCTTTTGATGAACACGCTGCAGCAGGACTTCAAGAAGATGACGTTTGGATGCACTTGGAGTAGCTTCTGTGGAAAAACAAACATTTCAAGCGCGCTGGAAGTGCTCTATGTGCGGTGCGGATATTACCAGTTTGTCTTTTGAACCACGCAGTACCGAAGGGTTAAAGTGTCTTGATTGTTTCAAGAAGAGCAAGGCGTAGCGGTGTGTATCAGACACAAAATTGCGCAATTAATGTTGCAATTGTGGTGACGGTCCAGGTCAGACCAAGTGACACACACCATAGATTCGTTTCCATCTGTGCGTCTACAGCGCCTTTAAGGGGCTGTGAGGCACCATACATGAC
>WFTF01000045.1 GCA_015485575.1 Patescibacteria group bacterium
GAGGGATTCGAACCCCCGTAGGAATACTCCGGGAGGTTTACAGCCTCCTGCATTTGACCACTCTGCCACCGACGCAAGTGGCATATACGTTATCATATATTGTCACATGAGGGAAGTGGGTATACATGATACGATAGTGGTAATGAAATGGTGTTGCGGTATATACGTATTTTTGTTCATTCTGCTTGGGGTGCTGTACTCGTTGCCTTCCGTTTTTGCTGCGGAAAATAGCTTGTTTGAAGGGGTTGATCCCAATAATCCTGATTCTTTATATGTAGATGGAGGGCTGGTTCCTGCAGGGACGCAGGAGTATGCACCGGACGGGTATGGTACCTGCGAACTGGTGCAGACGGTGAACAACGTCATGCGGTTTTTGATTGCAGTGAGTATTTTAGTGGCGGTGGTGGTGTTTATCTACGCAGGGTATCTGATGGTGTATTCACGAGGAGACAGTACCTTGATTGCACAGGCGAAAAGTTTATTTGCCAATATTTTGATCGGGGTGGTGATACTTCTGTCGGCATATTTGGTTATAAACACAGTATTGAGTATTCTGGCTGGTGGACCCTCCGCTATTTTGAACTGGCAAACTATTGAATGTTCTTATGCCTACCGAGCAGGACAACCGGACGAGTATGAAATTATTTTGCAGAAAGATCTGTTGGAGTATGATGAGTCGGGTGTGGCAACCAATTATAGAGACACTGCTGTTGGCGGGTCTTGTGAGACATTGAACGCAGGTCGCTGTTCGGTTTCTAATTTAAAACAGGAAGGTTTGTTTGCAGGTAATGAAGAGGCAGCTTCACGAGTATGCAATAAGGAGTCAGGAGGAACGTCTCAGTGGTCCGGTACCGATCTGTGCAAAGACGGGACATCATTTTCAGGAGGGTGGTATCAGATAAATATCATCTCCAATGCAAAGAGTATTCCCGGATGTGCAGGTGCCTTTAAACTGTATGGGTCAGGTGCACAGGGTGGCTGTTTAGAGCGGCGTACCAACAGCGCAGGGGTTACCTACTGCGCGAAGTGGAACTGTGCCGTGCAAGATGTGGCAAAGTATAATGCCTGCAAAAAGGCGGTGGAAGACTGGGACGTCAATTCCAGTATCGCAAACCAACTATACGAGAACTCGGGTAAGGATTTCACGGATTGGAAAATATCAGCCGGTTTGTGTAACGCGCCATATTAAGCTAAGTATAATTCCTATGAAACGTATCTATCTCATTTCGGTTATCTTGCTACTGTTGTTGTTGGCGCTTAGCTTCCGTTCGTTTTTTACAAAAACCCCAACACCGGAGCCGACAGTAACCACTTTCCCCGCGTCAGACGGTGTTTCCAAGAACCCAATACAAGAGTCGGCAGATCAGGTGCTCTTGCAAAGCAGAGACGGTACACCTTTTCCTGTGCGCAACTTCTTGAATGACGCTGATACGTATGAGTTATCCGATGACGGCATTTATATTATTGGCGAACGCAGTGAAGCAGTGGTGGGGCAACAGTACCGTATTTTTTATGACACACGGGACAACAGCATCATTGTGTCACTTCGGTCCGAACCGTTGAGTATCTCACGAGATCTTGCGGAAGCAGAATTGCGTGCCTCTACCGGATTGTCCGCTACGCAGCTATGTAACGCGCTGATTGTCGTCAATGTACCCCGTGAGGTATCTCCAACTTATGCAGGTAGGGACCTTGGTCTAAGTTTTTGTCAGGGTAGTAGTAGGTTAGAATGAGTGTATGCGTTTTATTTTGGTAGTGAACGTTTTTATGTTCGTGACACCTATGGTGCTTTTTGCACAGGGGACCGGACTGACACAGTGTATAGATGGGGCATCTTGCAACTTCTGTGATTTGGCAAACACCATTGACGCAGTGATTCGTTGGCTGGTGATGATTTCCATACTCATTGCCACCATCGGTCTTGCCTATGCAGGCTTTCGTATGTCCGCCTCACGGGGTAATCCTCAGTCATTTTTCTATGCAAAAACACTTTTTTCCAATATCATCATAGGTATTTTTATCGTAATGGCGGCGTGGATGATAGTGGATACGATTCTGAAATCCATGGCGGGGGGCGATCTGGGTGTTTGGAACGCGTTTGACGGAGACTGTGGTGGGGCGTTTTCGGTAAATGAAAATATCAATACGGAAGTAAATTCGGGAAGGGGAGGTTCAGCTGTGAAGGTTGCGCCGTAGGAAGTAACGGGCGATCAGGTATAAAATATGGCTAGTATATTTTTCAGCATAGTACAAGCGGCGGAGGATACCACCGGAGGGTTGGTTAGTTGTCAGGCTGCGGGGGAGTGCAATTTTTGCGCCTTGATGACGATGATCAATGACATTGTGTCATGGGTCATTATTATCGGCACCCTCTTTGCGGTAGTAGTGCTTGCCTATGCAGGAATGTTGCTGATTTTTTCACGCGGTGATACTGCTGCTCTGGAGAAAGGAAAACAGACGTTTATCAACAGCATTATCGGTATCCTTATCATGTTGGCGGGCTGGATGATAGTAGATACGACCATAAAGCTGGTAACCGGTGGAAAACTTGGAATGTGGAATGAAGTAGAGTGTGGTGCGGGGGA
>WFTF01000046.1 GCA_015485575.1 Patescibacteria group bacterium
TTTTTGCCCATACTTTCTTTGGAGGTGTCCAGTGTTACCCGAAAGCCGGCACCTTCCAGTACACTATGCACCTTCTGTGCGTACAGCGTGTGTGTATCTGCAACGGGAATAATCGCCAGTTGTACAGGAGAGAGCCACAGTGGGAAGTTGCCCGCAAAGTGTTCAATCATGATGGACATAAAACGTTCCAGAGAACCGGCAATGGCACGATGTATCATAACCGGTGTCTGTTTGTTGCCTTGATTGTCTATATATTCCAAACCGAAGCGTTGCGGCATTACAAAGTCAATCTGTGCGGTTGACAGTTGTCGTTCTCGTCCGAGTGCGTCCTTGAACATAAAATCCAACTTCGGTCCATAGAAGGCCGCTTCACCTTCCACTTTCGTGCATGGCAAGTGTAGCTTTTGAGCGATGTCAAGCAACATACCTTCCGCTTTGTCCCAGATGGCAGGATCGCCCAGATACTTGTCAGGTTCTTTTGGATCGCGCGCTGAGAGTGATACCCAAAAGTCGCCCTCATTGTACATCCCCAGGCTTTGGTAAAACTCCTCTATCACGTGTACGATATTTTCAACTTCCTGTGCGATTTGATCTGGTGTGCAGAAGACGTGCCCATCATCTTGGGTGATGCTGCGCACACGCCCCAGGCCAATGAGTTCTCCTGCTTGCTCATCTCTGTACACCATGGTGGTTTCCGCATAACGTACCGGCAAATCCTTGTACGACTTGGGATTGCTGCTGAAGATTTGCGTATGGTGCGGACAGTTCATCGGCTTCATGACAAACTCAGTGTCAGACTTGCCTTTCACCTTAAAGAGATCATCGCTAAACTTCTCCCAATGTCCCGAGGTTTTGTATAGGTCGCTTTTGGTAATGTGGGGGATGGTCACCTTTTGGTACCCGTACTTTGATTGTATGGACATAATCTTATCTACAATCAGATCGCGCATCAGCGTCCCCTTGGGGGTAAAAAGCGGCAGTCCCGCACCAACAAGCGGAGAGAAGGTGAACAGATCAAGCTCCTTGCCGAGCTTTCTGTGATCTCGCTTTTGCGCTTCTTCCAGGCGGG
Source organism: Patescibacteria group bacterium (assembly GCA_015485575.1). GTDB lineage: Bacteria > Patescibacteriota > Minisyncoccia > Phycocordibacterales > UBA918 > OLB19. Next base: position 1,070 of record WFTF01000046.1, read on the forward strand.
TACGGTACGCATCCAACTCTTCCTTGGAATCAAAAGCAAGTCCGTAGATACGCGTGAGCATGGGATTGCGTTCGTCACCACGCCAGTAGGCGCCGGCGATTTTATCCAGCATAAAGCTGTCTTGTGCAATTTCTTGTGCGGGGTTTTTCGTGTGACCGCCACGGCAGAGGTCGGTAAACTCCGCCTTGGTACCCGCGCCCGCCGTGTAGAGCGTGAGGGGCTCGCCGCGTTCTACGATTTCGTCTATGAGCTCCAGTTTAAACGGATTGCCTTTGAATAGCTCGCGTGCTTCTTCCGGTGTGACTTCTTGGTGCTCAAAGGAAGTCCACTGCCCGAGCATTTTCTTCATGTTCTTTTGGATGCGCTTGAGGTCCTCATCTTTTGGTGTATCACCTCCTGAGAAATCAATGTCATAGTAAAACCCGTTGTCAATTGCCGGTCCGAGCGTAAGCTTTGCGTGCGGGTAGTCTATCAGTACCGCTGCCGCCAAGAGGTGAGCGAGTGTGTGTCGTTTGTATTCCAGAGTTGTTTGCATAATTAATTGCGCAATTAATTGTCTAATTTTTCTATATAAAAACGTCCAAGCACATACACGAAGATTCATGTAGCTGCTCGGACGTATCATCGTATGATGACCGCGGTTCCACCGGGCTTCCAGTACACAGGTACTGACACTTTTCTATGTTCAGATTAGACCACTGTCGGTACACCGTACGAGGAGTGTCGCCGTTCTCTTGGAGATGGTGTACCTCGTGTAGTGTCAGTGCTTGGTAGACACTGCAATCTCTGAACCACTTGTATCCTATCGTTGCCTATAACATCTGTCAATTAAACTGTTTATCGGTCGTCTCTGCGCAGTGTGATAAGGAGATGTGTCTTGAACCACGATTATATCAGTGGCTCTCTTCCTGTTGACTTGTCAGGATTTTGATACGATCCACTAAAATACTCGGTTCATCATTGCGGATGTTGAGCTGCCCTTTGACGGCAACACAGCTGCCGGGTTGTAATATGTCTTTGTGTTTTTGGTAGCATTCCGGAAAAGTCACCAGCTCTATGGTATCAGACAAATCAACCAGTTTTACAAACGCCATATGGTCACCTTTTTTTGTCAAAAGTTCGCGCACCGTATCTATCATACCTGCTGTGACCACACTTTGCCCTTGGCGCGCATTGCGTATGGCGGTTATATTGGGGCGCTTTTTCAGTTCCTCTGTATATTTGTCCAACGGGTGGCCGGATACATAGACGCCCAGCAGTTCTTTTTCCCAGAGGAGTTTTTGTTCGGTACTTGCCGGAGGGGTATCTTCAAGCACCAGTTCGTTTATGGAGGTATGCATACCACCAAACAAAGAATCCTGGTTTGCTTCTTTGCCGGCGAGGTGTTCTTTGTTAAATGCAAGCATGGTGTCAATGTTGGCGTACATTTTGCCACGCTCTTCAAAGCGATCCAGTGCACCGGAGGCAATCAGCGCCTCCAGTGATTTTTTATTGAGATTTTTGTCGCGTATGCGTGTTAGGAAGTCAGATAGGGAAGTAAAGTCACCGTCTTGCTTGCGTTCCTCTATGATGGCGTTGGCGATACCTTCTCCGAAATTTTTGATGGTGGTTAGCCCAAAGCGTATTTTTGCATCATCTCCGTTTTTTGCAGGCACGACCGAAAAGGGAGCATAACTTTCATTAATATCCGGCGGTAGCACCTCCAATCCCATACGTTCGCACTCGTGAATAATCTCCGCTATCTTTTCGGTATCTCCGGAGTCTGCTGTTAAAACCGACGCCATATATTCCTCCGGATAGTTTGCCTTCATGTATGCTGTCTGGTAGGCAACACGGCCGTAGCTTGCCGCGTGCGCTTTGTTAAAACCGTACGCCGCAAAGGGTTCAATGAGTGCCCAGAGCTTGTCCGCAACCGCAGGGGAGAGTTTGCCGTACTCCAAAAATCCTTTCATCAATTTTTCTTTTTCCGCCTCCATCACTTCCGGAATCTTTTTCCCCATCGCCTTACGCAGTTTGTCGGCATCCAGCCATGAGTAACCCGCAAGCGCAATGGCAATCATCATCACGTCATCTTGATAGGTGATTACACCATACGATCGGTCCAGTATTTTTTCCAGACGCGGGTCAAGGTAGGTGACCAAGCTCGGGTTGTGTTTGCGTTCAATGTACTGTGGAATAGACTCCATAGGTCCGGGACGATACAGGGCAACCATGGCGTTGATGTCGTGTATGGTGGATGGCTCAAGTTGTTTTAGGAAGGCGGTCATGCCGCTACCGTTGAGCTGAAACAGTCCCATGGTTTCACCGCGCGCAAGCATGGCAAATGTTTTTTTGTCATCCAGAGGTATGTTTTCTATATCTATGTCTATGCCGCGAATTTTATGCACGCGTTTAACCGCATCCGCCAGTATGGCGAGATTTTTAATGCCCAGGAAGTCAAACTTCAGCAGTCCGATACCGTCTTCTCCGACGGAGTGCATTTCGTACTGGGTCACCTGCTTGCCGGTTTTGGAATCTATTTGAATTGGAACATAGTTTTCAAGCGGCTTGGGGGCGATAACCACACCGGCTGCATGTACTCCCATATGGCGTACGCGCCCCTCTATACGTTTTGCGAGGTCCAAAATTTGCCGCGCCTCCGGATCTTTTTTGTAGAGTTTTGCCAACTCCGGTTCCATGTTCAAGGCACGGTTGATAGTCATGGCAAACCCCTGGCTCCCCATCGGAATGAGTTTGGAGATACGGTCTCCGGTTGCGTAGGGGTGACCCAGTGCGCGTGCGACGTCTTTGACTGCCGCGCGCGCCATCATGGTTCCAAAGGTGCCAATCTGGGCGACATGATCCTCCCCATACTTTTCTTTTGCATAATCTATAATCTCGTCACGACGGTTATCGGCGTAGTCCATGTCAATATCGGGCGCGGATGGGCGTTCCGGGTTGAGAAAGCGTTCAAAGGGCAGTTTGTATTCAAGCGGATCTACGTTGGTAATCCCCAAGACGTAGGTCGTGTAGCTGCCGGCAACTGACCCGCGAATGGTGGTGAGGATACCGCGTGCGCGCGCTTCGCGAAGCAGATCGCCCACCACCAGAAAATATGTTGCATACCCTTTGTTTTTAATCACTTCAAGCTCATAGTCCAAGCGCTGTTTTATCTTCGGGTCGTCCAAGCTGTGTCCACGCCACACCACTCCTTTATATGCCATATCACGAAGTTCCTCATCGGGGGATTTGCCACTTTCTATGATGTAGTTTGGGAATTTCCATGCCTCTTGACCCAGCACAATTTCCACATTGCAGTCGTCGGCGATACGTAACGTGTTTTGAATTGCTTCAGGTGTGTCCGAGAAGGCTTTGAGCATTTCCTCCTGTGTTTTGAAGGAGAAATCCTCGTGCAGTTCCGCGTCAGGGTCAATAATGCCACCACTTTGAATCTTGCGCATGAGTGCGCGCACCACCGCATCTTCTTTGCGCAGGTAGTACACGTCCGCGCTGGCAACAAGCGGAGTGTGACCTTCCGCTGCCAGTGACTTTATTTTCTCTTGCAGTTGCGAGTGATCCAGTATCTCCGGATGGTGTGTGATTTCGTGGTAGAGATTGTCATTATACAGGTCTTTGTACCAGGAGAGTGTTGCGGCGGCTTGCTCATGGTCTCCGTTTTTCAAGTGTAGTGTGGTCTCTCCCGCAAAAGAGGGGAGTATGCAGATGAGTCCTTGATGGTAAGTCTGCAACAGTTCATGATCCACTCGTGGATGGTAGTAGAAACCTTCGGTGTGCGAAAGGGTCACCAGTTTGATGAGGTTTTTATACCCTGCTTCATCTTTTGCGAGCAAAACCACGCGCGCTCTGGGGCGGTCCATCATCTCTTTGTCAAAACGGGTGCGTGGAGCAACGTAGGCATCCAGACCGATAATGGGCTTGATACCCGCCTTTTTGCAGCAACGGTAAAAATCAATCGCACCGTAGAGTGCTCCGGCATCGGTCAGTGCCAGTGCGTGCTGCCCATTGGCAAGTGCGGCATCAACCAGTTCTTGAGGGGTAGGTACCGCGTTAAGCAGTGAGTACATGGAGTGTACATGCAGGTGTACGAAGTCAGCTTTCTGTTTTTCCGTATCTTGAGTCTGTGACATGTAAGACCAGTATACCAAAATAACGACCACCCTCTACATGTGGACAGTTTTTGCTACACTGTTGTCAATGAACTATGAAGTTGGTGTAGATGAGGCGGGGCGCGGTCCTCTTGCGGGACCGGTTGCGGTAGGTGTGCTGCTGGTGCCGGCTGCTTTTAATTGGGAGAAGATTCCCGAAGTGAACGACAGCAAGAAACTCACCGAACAAAAACGGGAAGAGCTATTTTTTCAAGTGCAAGACCTGCAGGAAAAAGGAGAGTTGACCTATGCGGTTTCACTGGTGTCTGCGGGAGTGATTGATAAGAGGGGCATAGTGTTTTCCGTCAATACCGGCATGCGTCGTGCATTACAAAGAGTGATATGTAATAGTACGGTTAACCGTATGGTTCAGGAAGTTGGTTTTAGTATGTTAAAAGTGAAGCTTGATGGAGGTTTGAAAGCTCCGGAAGAGTTCACACATCAGGAAACGATTGTTAAAGGGGACTCAAAGGAGAAGATAATCGGACTGGCATCTGTCATGGCGAAGGTTACCCGTGATCGGTATATGCGGCGTATTGCCACAAAGCCGCAATACGCCGCATACTCCTTTGACACTCACAAGGGCTACGGCACCAAAGCACACAGGGAGGCGATTGTCAGATACGGTCTGTCAGACCTGCATCGCAAAACCTTCTGCCGCAACTTGCTTTCTTCTTGAGGTGATCTTCAGAAGATGTGGTGGGACATCTGCACTTGCAGGATTACAAATCTGCGTTAGAGTAGAGGTCTGTCTCCCCGGGGGACACTCTTTGGATTGTAGAAAAAAGGACAGAGGAAATGGCAGAAGAGTCTGATCTCCTTCTTGTGAAGAAATTGACCTTTCCGAAAGGGGTCTGCTGCAAAAACTGCAGAAAGTATGAACCCGAGCTCCCGCACCGTTGTGAATGCGGTGGTGAACAGGTTACGCAC
>WFTF01000047.1 GCA_015485575.1 Patescibacteria group bacterium
GGTGATATGCAAGTGTACCTCCCTTTCTGCACTTCCAAAACTAGTATAGAAGTGGCGGTTTGAGTGTCAACGGAAAATATCACAAACACACGTTTTTGAAGTTTGTCAAATCTCTCTAGGGGTGTGTCTAAAATATCGCTTAACTAAGCCACAAAAAAGCTTTTTCATCCTACTCGACTTATATAAAAGACACACGAAAAAAGTTTTGCACAGTTATACACAGGTTATGTCCTTTACAAAGTTTTATAAAGGACATAGTATATGCGCAGGCCCAGAGAGGGCGAGCACATACAACAAACGTAGAGTGCAGCAATGCAATCTACAAAGTATGTCTTAAAGAGTACATTCCACAAAGCAAAATGAGTTAATACCTCCAACTCTAAAGTTCATAACATCCCACCTAACTTATCGTAAGCACTTGTTGTGCAGGTTGCAATGAGGAGAGGAATTAAAGTAGCAAAAGAAAAAAAGATTCCGATCCTCGTAGCAGCTTGCACATCAAGAGTACAAGTTAACCTAAAACGTACAAGCTTACAAAAAAGAGCCACATAAAGTTTGGAAGTCCCCAAAAAAAGAAGAAAGGACGACCACCTGAAGCTCACGCTTCACTTCGGCTCGCAAAACTACATAAAAGCCTGAAGGCTTTGGTAGCTGATGACCATAACCATCCGCTTCCAAATCCTTCAGGCTTTTTTCTTATGCTCGTCACTTTCATTCAATAACTGTCTTACGCTCTTCTCAATTATCTGCTACTTATCCACAGAAAAAGACGGGAATGCCATGAACCCCCCCGTCTTTTTACCAAGTGATCCTATCTTATCCGACTTTATGCTGCCTTTCTATGGCTTTAAGTGCTTTTTCTTCTGCTTGCGCCTGCTTTTCCTTTCCTGCTGTCCCCAGTTGTTCCAACTTTGCTTCCGGCAGTCGTATAAGCTCTAAAACCCTTGTTTCTAGGTACTTTTTGGTGTTTTTTTGCGGTTCATCAAGCACCTCTTCCAGCAGCGCATGCAGTACATATCCAAGCTTTTTCCCCGGCTTTTCCCCAGTGATTTCCATAATCCGGTTTCCGTCTATTTGCAACATTTTCACTGATATGGGGTCGCGAAGCGCTTGATCCACCATGGCCTTATACTTGCGAAAGCGAAACGGTTGCTCTTTAGGGCGTCCGGTGCCAATGCGATCGCAGATGCGAAGGTTAAGCAGGTCGTGAATATGCCCTTCTCCCACCCGTACTATGGTACGTCGCACCGCGGAAAGTGTTATTTGGTCTGGATCAGAGAAAAACATATGCCAGCGTACCAATGTTTCCACCTGTTGACTAAACTCCTTTGGCAGACGCAGGCGTGCAAGTATTTTTCGGGTCATACGCGCACCCACCACTTCGTGACCGTAGAAGGAGTACTCTTTGTTTTTGCCACCAACAGTGCGAGTGGCTGGCTTACCGATATCGTGCAAAAGTGCGGCGAGGCGTATTTCCAGCGAAAAACCCTTATCTGCAGCCGCTTGGCAGCTGCGTAGCAGGTGTTCATAGACATCATACGCATGAATACCCCCCTGCTGGCAACCGATTGCATCTTTCAGTTCCGGCAGCACATACTCAAGAAGCCCCAGACGCTCCATCAGAATAATACCCTGCATGGGGGTGTTGCTTGCCAGCAGTTTCAGAAACTCGTCGGCGATACGCTCAATGGAAATACGGCTCAATTGCTGATGATTTTTACTTATTGAGTTCATGGTCTCCGCTTCTATAGCAAAATTTAGCTGTGCGGCAAGGCGTATGGCACGCATCATGCGCAGTGCGTCTTCGGCAAAACGTTCATCCGGATTTCCAACCGTTTTAAGGCGTTTTTTCTTGATATCTCCCATGCCATCAAACAAATCAACGATCTGCTCGTCTGATGTGCGGTAGGCAATGGCGTTGACGGTAAAGTCGCGGCGCTTGAGGTCTTCCTCCAGAGAAACACCAAATCGTACATGATCCGGTCGTCGCCCGTCAGAGTAGTGCCCCTCACTGCGATAGGGGGTCACTTCCACCACTTCCAGAGTTGGGTCGTTGGTATTCTCATTTTTTACCCCGACGGTACCAAAATCGTTGTTGCAGAAGGTTTCATTTTCTCCAAAAAGCGCTTGTATCTGCTCGGGGTCGGCATTAGTGGTGATATCCCAATCTTTCGGGGTGTTGCCAAGCAGCATGTCACGCACGCAGCCACCAACCAAATAGGCCTCAAAACCTGCGTTTTCAAGAGTGTCGGCTACGGTCAGCACTTCTTTTGGGATATTAAATGTGTGTGTCATGTGTAGTATTGTAGCAGAAATAAGCTTGTTTTTTGTTCTTTTTTGTAACTCCTGTGATTGCTGTATATGTTAAGTGGAAAGCAATGGTTACGTACCCATATATGCAAAGCGCGTCGGTAGTACCACCGACGCGCTTTGCATATATCTTTGTGTGCCTGCCAGGACTCGAACCCAGAACGCGTGGGCCGAAACCACGAATGATATCCATTTCACCACAGGCACAAACGAGAAACATTCAAATTTCTCACCGTGTTTACTTGTGAATGTTACAAGCTCCGGATACTCGGCAACTTACAACAGTCAATACTATACTGCATATACGAAAAAAATCAATAATACCACTTGTTGTTGTGTCCCCAGAAAATATAAGCATTTGCTTGATGTAAAAAGCGCCCCCCTTTAGACGCACCTAATTGTACATGATGAACACTTGTAGTAGTATATTGTATACATAGTCTATGGTACGAAACAAAGAAACATATAAGCAGGTCTTGGAATTTCGCAAGCGGGGCTTCACGTATGCGGAGATTGCAAAAATATGCGGTATTTCAAAAAGCACGGTGAGTAACTACCTCTCCAAAAAAAAGTTTTCCAAGGAAATAGCAAAGGAAAACGCACAGAAAGCGGCACGGGAGAATAAGAAGCGCATGAGACTGTTAAATAAAGCGCGTAAAGCCGAGCGCAACGCCCGCTATCGCGAGGCGTTGCGCTCGGCTGAGACCGAGTTTAAGCACTACAAGCATTCCCCGCTGTTTGTTGCCGGTTTATCGCTGTATATGGCGGATGGTGACCTTGGAGACACTGCACGCATCCGGATGAGCAGTACCAATACGCAGGTGCATCGTATTTTTATACATTTTCTGCGTGATTTTCTGGGTATTGAGAGTACTCAGGTCACATTTGTGGCAACATTGTATACGGGCATGGACGAAAGTAGAGAAATGAAATGGTGGTCTCGTGCAATAAAACTATCAGTGCGGCATTTTGGTAAAACCCAGTTTTTGAAAACAGATAAGATCAACTCTCACCCCGCTACACATCATGGCTCAGGCAGTACGTTTCTGAATAACACCACCCAAAAGAAAAAACTGTTGCGTTGGATTCAGTTGATGCAAGCAGAGTTATAAGTCAAACGTATGGACTTACCGATGTAATTTGACCATTTACCCGAGATGGTGTTAAATACAGTACCGCACAAAATACAGCGGCCATGGTTAAGTGGTATAACGGGTCCTTGCCAAGGATCAGTCGGGAGTTCGATTCTCCCTGGCCGCACCTATAAAAAGTTCCCCGTCCGGGGAACTTTTTATAGGTTCGGTCGGGATCGTAGCTTTGTGAATACAAAGCGTTACGCGAATCGAAGGGCTTTTGTGCTAGTTTGTGAGACGGAGTCGATACAAAATAGCCAAAAGGCGTGCTGAAGCTGTAAGCTTCGATTCTCCCTGGCCGCACGAGTACAAAATGAGCGCACGTCAGTGCGTCATTTTTGTTCATACAGGATTGGGAATTTAGGGGTCAGACCCCTAATTAACAGATTTTGGTAAATGATATAGCATATATGCTATATAGTGTATCTTTTTGCATAGTTTTCTGGTAGTATAGCTTGGAATTCATATACATATGGAGGACACACATATGACAATGAAAAAAATCGTCCTCCCTGAGGGGGACAGTCAACGAGTTCTTTCCGCTGCACAGGGGATTTTGAATCAAGGTATTTGTCATCCGGTTTTGATCGGGGATGCTGCACATATTTGCGGTGAAATTGAAGCTCCTCTTGAGAGTTATACCGTGCTTGCGTCTGACAGTACCGAGCTGGATCGGCTGCAAGCTGCAGCTGCAGCGAAAGGTAAAGAGCTTCGCGTTTCTGACGCATCTTTGGTACAGGGTGCTGCGTTGGTACGAGACGGGTATGCTGACGGCATTGTCGGTGGTGCTCAAACCGGAACGGATGAGGTCTTTTTGGCGTATATCAAGACTATCGGTGTGCATGAGGACGTTTCTCGTGTAACCAGCTGCTTCTTGATGGAAAAAGACAATCAGCGTTTTATTTTTGCCGATTGTGCACTCAATCCGGAATCCAACGCTTCGGAACTGGCAGAAACGGCTTACCTGAGCGCTCAATTTGCAAAAACGGTGGGAATAGAAGAGCCTGTTGTGGCATTTCTGTCTTTTCAGACCGTTGGAAATGCGCCGCATGCGCTAATGCAGCTTCCGCGTGATGCTGCAAAAATTGCACGTGAAACCTATGCACTGCGCGCAAACGGTCCCTTGCAGTTTGATGCGGCACTGTTGCCGGATGTTGCAAAGCGCAAGACCAAAGACTGTGACGTGGCTGGACATGCCAATGTCTTTATCTTTCCGGATCTTGAAAGTGGTAACATCGGCTACAAAATCGCCGAGCGTATGGGCGGGTTTACAGCAACAGGTCCCCTGTTTTTGGGCTTTAGAAAGCCCGCCTACGACCTGTCTCGAGGGTGTTCCGTAGAAGACATCATTTCGGTGGTGCGTATGGCGGTGCAGCATGCAGAGTAACCATCTTTACGGTGAGATAAAGGGCGTTTCTCATGAAACGCCCTTTCTAATGCATATATTTATTAGTGAGATTCAGATAGTTACACATGAAACAAAAAGTACTATGCAGACCATAGCACCCATTTACTTACTATATTTACTATATGTTGAATATATCACTGTTTTTCTCCCATTCTTATGTCACTACAAGAGGTTTCATGTGTAACCAATGATAGAGGAATAACAATGTTTCACGTGACACAACTACTATTTCATATGAAATGAAGTATTTTAAACCGGAAACAAATATCAGAATCAAAAAATCACCATTTTTGCGTATAACGGCAATAAAACACACTAAAAGTTGTCGTGCACACAGTTCACTCATTTCAAATACGATGCAATGATACGGACTCCAACTAGCCACCTTTTTGCAAAACAGAATTAAATCGTGGATAACCAGGTGGATAGGTGGATAAAGGACAGTACTTTACAATGAGTGATTTTAGTAAAATATCCCTATAAATCAGTATTTTTAAAGGAAAATCATCGATTTTGTACTTTAATAATGTTTCACGTGAAACATTGCAAAAATAGTTCCACATGGAACAATATAAACATTCATGGCAACAGGTAGTAAGAAAAATACCAAGAAAATAGGAGATTTGGGTGAAAAAATTGCTCAAAAATACTTGCATGATAGTGGGTTTGTTATAGTTGGTACCAATTTCTGGAGGAAGTGGGGTGAAATTGACATTATTGCAAAAGATAAACAGGGAGTGTTGCGTTTTGTTGAAGTAAAATCCGTTTCATATGAAACTATCACAGACCTGGAATACGCAGTTACACATGAAACTTGGCAACCTGAGGAACAGGTACACGCACGTAAACTTCGTCAGATAGAAAAAACCATTGCCTCATGGATCACGGAACAGAGTTACGATGGTTTATGGCAGATTGATGTACTTGCCGTGAAGATGGTTATCCCCGAAAAGTATGCATCGGTTTCGTTTATTGAAAATGTTGTGCAGTAGAGGTTCATTCTCAATAAAGGACACATGTCCTTTATTGAGAATGAACCATAATGAAAATATTTATACCCAATGGATATCGCAAGTGGATGTGTAAAAATACGCACTCTGCACCTTCGTTTTCTCATGTCAGATGTTTAGCGACTTACGTATTCCGGGTGAATGAAAATTAAATAGCCCCAGTTGCTTTTTTTAAACGTGCAAGATAGAAAAACTGAACATCACTTGTTCAGTGCTGGTTATCGATATTTCTGCTCGCAATCTCCAGAAATATCTGATGGACCTTTTGTTTTCCATCATGCTCTGACAAATTATAGTCAGAAAAAGCTCCACGTATTCGCTTTTTCTTTCTTAATTTGTATGACCAAGCATACAAATTTCACTCACTCGGTCATAGAAATACATCTCACTCCGCTTGCTGTATTTCTACGACACTCATTCGTTCATTTGTCGGGATGCCGGGAATCGAACCCGGGCCACACGGTCCCAAACCGCGTACACTACCATTATGCTACACCCCGAATCACACTGTGCGGATATTAGCTGTACACAAAACGGCATCTACAAGGAAGAATTCTCATGACACAAAATCAAAGAATGGTTTCCTTATATTTGCATTTTGCGGGCACATCATACCACCAGTTTTTAAAAAAAGCGAGTATCTGTATGTTATCTGATACAATGTATGTTACAGCAATAGCAAGATATATGATCACACATTATTTTAAAACTTTGAAAGATGACACATTGAAAGAGGTTGACACCATTCGCACCGGTGTTTGGACTCATGTAGTGGCGCCAACAAATGAAGAGCTGTCGGAAGTTATTGAGATGTATGGACTTGATGCTTCTATCGTGACTGATATTCAAGATTTTTTTGAGGTGCCGCGCGTGGAAAAGGCGGGAAGTGCTACCTACTTTTTTACCCGCTATCCCTATGATGAGACTGATGAAGATATTGATACCGCACCCATTTTAATTGTTATGGGGGAGTCGTTTGTGGTAACGGTATCTCCGCGTGAAATTCCCCAGTTTCATACGTTTATATCGGGGAAAGTGGATATCAACACAACACAAAAAGCCCGATTTTTTATTCAAATTATGCACATGTTGACGCAGTCGTTTGAAAGGGAGCTTGTGCGATTGCGTAAATCGGTACACAGCAATAAAGCTCGCTTGCGCAGTATCAGCAACCGAGACATTGAGCGGTTGGTGAACTATGAACATGAGCTCAACGACATGATTGCGGCCGTTATCCCCACGAACACTTGGTTGCAACAGGTCACCACCGGTAACTACATACAGTTGTTCGCTGAAGATGTGGAGATGATGGAGGATCTTATGATTGCAAACAGTCAGCTGGTTGACTCGGCACGATCAGTACTGAAAACCATTCAAAATATTCGTACTGCAACGGAGTCTATTCTCGCAAATAAGCTAAACGCGACCATGCAACGCCTTACCATCTTCACTATCATTCTCACTATTCCGACGGTAGTGGCATCCCTGTATGGAATGAACGTACTTTTGCCGATGGCGGAAAATCCCTTTGCATTCTGGATGGTCCTTATCATTATTGTGATATTGGTGGTGGGTGTGGTATTTATTTTCAAAAAAAGCAGATGGTTGTAGTAGACTGGTGCATACCTTATCTGACCAAAACCTAGGTCATTCAATGACCTAGGTTGCGTCGGAGAGGGGTAGAGTAGGGTAGAAAAAGAAAAAAAGAAAAAATGAAAAAACAAGTATTTTATATTCATGGGGGAGAGGCATATCAAACGTATGACGATTTTTTGTCTGATTTACGGCAAAAACCACTACGTTCACCGCAGGGGGTTACTCCACCCTTATGGTACCAGACACTCAGGGACGACTTGGGCGACGAGTATGAAGTATTTACTCCCCAAATGCCCAATAAGCAAAATGCACAGTATCAAGAGTGGAAAATATGGTTTGAGAGACACTTTGCATTCCTGCGCGACAATGTGATTTTGCTGGGTTGGTCACTGGGGGGTATCTTTCTTGCGAAATATCTCTCGGAAAATGAACCGCCGTTTTATGTGGACAAGTTGATACTGATGGCAGCACCATTTTACACCGAAGAGCTGACTGATATTTGCTGCGGTGATTTTGTGTTGGATCCGGAATCACTCGCCTTGTTGCCGCAAAAAGTGGGGCGGATTGTGTTACTGCACTCAAAAGACGATTTTGTGGTGCCGTATGAACATGCGTTGCTATACCAGCGTATTTTTATTACCGCCTCACTTTTATCGTTTGACGATAAGAATCATTTTTTACTTGAAAAGCTTCCTGAAGTGGTGAGGGTTATCACCGAGTAGTGCTTACTGCAGGCGATGAAGCGAAGCATCGCCGCCTTTGCGCCGATTCATATTTTGTTGCCTAACTGTATTTGTCCTATGTAAGGAACGGTGAAGTTATTCGTCTTAAAGTATAATGGTTCTGTTATGGTTGGTCAGCACAAGAAGGGCAACACAAAAGAGGACCATGAGGAGCGTTTTTTGAAAGCTTTTGAAGAGTATGGTGATGCTCTGTTTCGACATGCGTTTTTGCGTTTGAGTGATCGTGAGCGAGCGATAGATATCGTACACGACACATTTGCAAAAGTGTGGACGTACGTACGACGCGGTCATCATATAGATCAGTTTCGTCCATTTTTATATAAGGTACTCAACAATCTCATTGTTGACGAGTACCGGAAACGAAAAGAGACATCACTTGATACCCTGCTTGCCGTGGATGGTGTGGACGAAGGGTCGTTTGATGAATTGTCGGAGAGCAGTGTTGAGTCTCTTGCGGCAACGCTTGACGGGAAAAAAGCGTTTGAGTTGGTGCAGGAGTTGCCGGATACATATCGTGAGGTGGTACTGCTTCGGTTTGTGGACCAGTTGGGCCCAAAAGAGATTGCCGCACTCATTGAGGAGTCGGAAAATGTAGTGTCGGTACGTCTACACAGAGGGTTAAGGCTCTTGCGTCAGTATATTGAAACGCGAGAGAAGCGGGCGAAGCGGAAGCGTAACACAAAAACATAATTTACATAATGAAGCGATTCAGCGAACAATTTAAGAAAAAGTCAGAAAGTATCCGTCTACGGGCAGCCGAGCGGGCGGATTTACGTGATCGTCTGGTATCGTACATGGAATATCACCCGCTGCCTTCTGGTATGCGAGTTGAGCGTATATCCGGTGAGAAAAGGGGAATCTCGTCCGAGCCATTTTCAATTATTGCGTTTAACGTACGCTATGTGAGAAATGCAGTCGGCTTGCTTGCCGCATTGCTGGTTGTTGCGATCCCCGTGGTTGCGGAGTGGTCAGTACCGGGAGATGTGCTCTATCCGATTAAGCGCAATATCAATGAAGAGCTGCGCTCAACACTCACACTTTCACCGTATGCTAAGGTGGAGTGGGAGACTAAGCGTCTTGAACGACGTATCGCCGAAGCACGCCTTTTGGCGGAAAAGGGAGAGCTTACCCCTGAGAAAGAGGCGGAAGTGGTTGCTGCGGTAAGGGCGCATACGGATGCCGCGCAGCAAGAAATTGCACACCTCCGTCAAGAAGATGCGGACACTGCCGCAATCGCTGAAATTACTTTTGCCTCAGCGCTTGAGGTACAGTCCGAGGTGTTGGCGGGGGACACACAGCCGGAAACGTATGACGAAACAGGTAGCTCGGTAGATGCGCTGGTATATGTCGTACAAGAGGTGGTTGCCGATGTGAAAGAAGCGGTAGATGAAGCTACTCCTTCATATGAGAAGTTGTTGGGAGAAGTGGAGGCGGAAACGACCACTGCTTACGAATTATTTGCGTCCGTACAGTCGCAAATATCTGATGAACAGCGACAGGATATTGAGCGGCGTCTTGCTGATATTGAGCGCAAAGTTGCGGAGGCAATTGCGCTCTATGCCGAGGAGGGGTCTATACAGGCGACAACGACAGATACAAACAAGACAGAAACCGAGATGGACGGTTCAGACGCCACAGATGTAAATGGTGAGGAGAGCGCAACTTCTTCCAGTGAGACAACAGATGACTTTGAAGGTGAGGGGATGGTAGGTGCAACAGCGACCAAGACAATTGACGTATCAGAGGAAGTAAAACGTGATTCGCAAAAACCGATGGTGGTTAATCAGCTTCCTGTAGAAGGTGATCCAATCCGTATTTTACGCGAAGCATTGCAAGACGTGCAGAAGTTGATTCGTTTTATTACCGATCTTGAGTTACGCGAAGCTATATCCATTGATGAGCTGGTGCCGGTTACGCTTACCGATGAAGAGCGTTTGTCTTTGGCGCGAGATGACTATACTGTAGCAAGTACACTTGTAGATGAGATTGCATCCTACACGATAGGAGAGGAATACGCAGAAAAAGTGACGCTTGGTATGCAACTGGTGCAAGAGGCACTCTCATCCGCAGACGCTGCGTTTGCCGCACAAAACGTATCTGCTGCCGAAGAGTACAGTGCACAAGCTCGTGTATTTGCACAGGATCTATCATTGTTGCTTCAAAATACACAACAAAAAGATGGGGTAACCACTCCTGAGGAAGGAATGGCAAGCAGCACACAACAAACAACAGTAGATGATGTAGCGGATGAAATACAGCAAGACATGTCTGAGGAGACGGATGCGCCACCTGATACATCTGCGCAGATGGGTACTGAATCGGCAAGTACTACACGCATGGATAATTAAGAGTACAACTAAGAAAAACGGCGGTTTCCGCCGTTTTTTATGCAAAAGAGAGCTACCATAGTTTGTACACGGGTAGAATACTCCGGGCGTCTTGTGTGGTGAGTGCGCCGCTTGTATCCAGGTATACAACCATCAAACGCCCGCTGTAGTGCAGGTGTTGTATGGCTTGGTAAATGTGCTGTTGTACAACGCGGTCTTCAATCAGTACATGTTCTTTACAGGTACAACACGATAGTTTGTTTGTGCAACGATGACAGTGATTTTCTACCGCATGCAACTCCACCAGCTCCCGGTTGGGTCTGAGCAACACGTTTTCCAGATGACAGATTGCCTCGTGCTCCAAACAAACCAGGAGTCTATTGTACAACTCTCCATCGGGTAGGGAAGAATAGAGCCACTCCATTTCCACCATCCCAAAGAGTTGTGCGTGCAGTTTTGGTGCGCTCCTGTGTTTTTGCATCTGACGCAGGCTCCGTCTTCTTTTTTGTGCTTCCTGCGCATATTGTTCTATCGCAGCTTCTACGTCAAATAGTTTAAAGAGATCCATCCCGCCTCTCCCTGTTGATATAGAGAACATCTATTTTGAACTGTAATATGAGTTTTATATAAATGCAAGAAATGACGATACCACGAGGGGTTATACAACAAAAGATAGAAAAAACGCCGCGCATGTTTGCGCGGCGCGACACGTCGCTACACTTGCGCGATGTGACATGGTGTTCTGTGCTCAAAGAGCGCCTCTGCGGCGAGACGTGCCGCCTTAACGCTCGTGCGTGAGAATGTTCCTTTTCGGGTGATATATATGGTTCTTTTTTCCACCCGACGCTTTCCTTTGATGATGTATACTTGCACCTCAAAGGTTCTCACGGTCTGCCTGCCCATAAATCAAGCCTCCTTGCAATTTGAGAAAATACATGCGCGTGGACGCATGTCGTGTACAAATGTATACGTAAATGGTATTTTGTCAATATTTTTTATGGAAGTCGCAACCATTTTCTTTTTCTGAAAAAATGGTAGCATCAGTGCATTATTGAATAAGATACAAACATGGAATCATTAAGTGCAAACGTCCTTTCCGCATTGCCGGAACTGTCAGCCACATTGCCTTTTGTGGGCACACTGAATGTCGCTCCGTACTTGGCGGCTGTCGCTATTTTTGTCGGTCTTTCTGTTTTTTTCAAAGGCGTGCTTATGGCAGTGCTTGCACATCTGCGACATCTGTCTTCAAAAACAGCAACCGATGTGGATGACGTGGTCATTGGTGCCCTTTCTGGTGTGCGCGCATGGGTATATACGCTTGTGGCCCTGTTTGTCGCGCTGCAGTTGTTTGAGTTGCCAAAGATGGTGGACATGGCCCTCACCGGATTGGTGTTGTTTGCCGTTGCA
This sequence comes from Patescibacteria group bacterium, assembly GCA_015485575.1. Classification (GTDB taxonomy): domain Bacteria; phylum Patescibacteriota; class Minisyncoccia; order Phycocordibacterales; family UBA918; genus OLB19. Next base: position 11,935 of record WFTF01000047.1, read on the forward strand.
TGGCAGGCAATTGAAGTGGCTTTATGCTTTGTAGAGTATGCGGCACGCCGTTTCTTGGAGAAGGACGAGGACGGAGACGGAGAGGTGGATCCAAATGCGGCAACTGCCGCGCACATGGTAACGCTGGTTTCTCGCATTGCGCTGTGGGCGTTTGGCGTCATTTTTGTGTTGTCCAACCTCGGTATTGAAGTGACCTCACTGATAGCCGGATTGGGAATCGGTGGTATTGCCGTTGCATTTGCCCTGCAGGGGGTACTGTCGGACCTGTTTGCATCCTTTTCCATCTATGCTGATAAACCGTTTCGTATCGGGGACTATATTGTCATTGGTACTGATGCGGGTACTGTAGAACGTATTGGTATTAAAACAACACGCATTCGTACGTTGCAAGGAGAGGAGCTTGTGGTGAGCAATGCTGAATTGACCACTGCGCGTGTTCAGAACTTCAAGAAAATGCAGTCACGACGCAGTGCCGTACAGTTTGGCATCACCTACGAGACACCTCATGAAAAAGTAAAGCAGGTGAAAGGTATTGTGCAGCGTATTTTTGAGGGAATAGATGGTGCTCGTTTGGATCGTGTGCACTTCACCACCTTTGGGGACTCCGCACTTCTGTTTGATGTGGTGTTTTATGTTGATTCTCCCGAATATTCCGTTTTTCTGGACAAACAGGAGCGGTTTAACTTTGAGCTCATGGACAAATTTGCGGAGCTGGGTATAGAGTTTGCTTATCCAACTCAAATGATCTATACCAAAACCGTTTCGTAATTTCTGTAGTGTGTGATGCCGAAGCAGACGTGTAAAGCACGCCTGCTTCGGCATTTTCACGACTCCAAAGCACGTTCAAGCATTCGACTGAGAAAAGGAGCAATGGTCTCTTTGAATATCTTTGATCTATAGGGGAGATTACCTCCCATGTTTTGTTCCAGTGAAAACCCCGTCTCTTCTTTGATGGTGCGGTCAATATACGAAATAGTCAGTGCGCGTAAGCTCCCTTTTCCAAATTGTGTATCATCTCCTTTGGTAGAAATGATACCGATTACGTTGCCGGAGAGATTCACCACTGGCCCTCCCGATGAGCCCTGCTCACCTATGTTTGAACCGGCAATAGTCATAAGGTCTGCGTAGTTTGAACCGAAGGTCATCAACTCAACAATGGTGGTGGTTGCTTGTTTTGGTACCAAAGCGGCATTCATATCACCTTGTTGAAACAAGGTTTCCGCCGGATAGCCGGCGGCAAGGACCTGACTGCGTAAGGTGCGTATGGACAGCAGGTCAGTATCCAGCGCGATAGCGGGGAAGTATGCCGGCATTGGTCTCCGGTTGAGTCCGGAAGTGACATATAAGAGCGCAAAGTCACGCTCGCCGGTGCCACGTGGATTTTGTGCGGCAATGAGTTGTGCATTTTTTTGTATCCATGCGGGAGAGATATACAGCAAGTCTGCTTTGTAGGTTGCAACCGCAGGATTGCCGGTACGCACTATACAGTCCGTTGATCCTTCTACTGTTTCCAAAAGGAGAAACTGTGCCACATGAGCATTGGTCAAAATAACTCCCGTGCTACTTATGAAAAAACCGGTACCGGTTACGGTGCGAGTATATTCATCGGTAACATAGGTACAAAAGATATTGACCAAGGCATCTATCGGCTGTTTGGCGGTGGATCCTTTTGTAAATGCGGCGGTGATGTTCGCCTGCTGGTACTGCGTGTTTTCAAGCAAGATGCGCGGAATGCTTTCATATGCCGAGGATATTTTTTGCAAAGTAGCGGCTGTGCTTTGTGTTGTGATGGATCCTTCGGGAAGCAGCATCTCAATACGGTCAGCAATGGCGTTTGTGAATGCAAGGTAGATGGTAAAAAAACCGACAAATAACTCACCTAAAAAGTGCATGATGCGACTAGTATATCATACGCTCTATATTTTCGAACGCACCATATATGTATGGTAGGATGGTATTATGACATATCCGGAATTAAAACAGAAAGCAATTCGCTTACGGAAAGATGGCTATTCGTATAGTATGATTTCTGAAAGACTATGTGTATCCAAAAGCACGTTACACTACTGGTTGTCAGAAATACCCTATACAGCAAATGATGAGGTACGCCAAAGAATCGGAGAGGCGCGTGCGCGCTCGGGAGAGGTAAAACATCAGCAAAAACTTGAAACGTTTCGCCAATCGGCAAAACAGGCGAAAAAGGATATAGGTACTTTGTCGCAACGTGATTTGTTTATGCTTGGGTTGGGGATTTATATTGGAGAAGGTGAGAAAGGTGAGGTGATTGGGGTGATTAACTCTGACCCGCGTATTATTGTACTTATGATGCGGTGGTTTATGGAGGTGTGTGAGTTGAAAAAAGATAACTTTTCAATTGCCATTCATCTATACCCCGATAACAACCAAAAACAGTGTTTGCAGTTTTGGTCTGAGGTAACCGGATTGCCACAGGCACAGTTTGGTAAAACTCAGATTGACCGCCGGCGAAACAAAAAACAAGGAAAGCGAGGGAAGTTACCATATGGAACGGCGCATTTGCGTGTAAAGAGCAACGGACAGAAGGAGTTTGGTGTACTGTTGGCACGCAGAATTCATGCGTGGATGAAACTTGTGTTAGCGCACAAGATTTGATATAAATGTGTGCACCGCGGGATTAGTTAAGTGGTATAATGCGACGCTTCCAACGTCGAGTCAGGAGTTCGATTCCCCTATCCCGCACAAAGGAAAACTACCGCCTTCGGGCGGATTTTTCTTTGTGCGGGATAGGGGGTGCAGCGTCGCACCACTTTTTTAAAAATTTAGGGGTCGGACCCCCTAAATTAACGTCTTGTACTTTCCGGTTGTGTTTTTCTTTTCTCTATCAGTTTGAAAATTCCAACAAACTGAATTGAAATTCTCAAAAGATAGGACGAGCCAAATAGGCTCGTCCAATTGATACTCAGGCCGCCGACTTCTGCGCGGTGTGGCATCGATAGAGTTTCATCGCCACGTTCCGAACCAGGCTGTACTCCAGATGCGGAATCAGCCACATTGCTGGAATCCACCGACGATCAGACCAGCCACGTTCCCGCAACCACGACTCGGTCCCTGCCGAGCAGTTACCGGCACGGTAGCTGTCCTCTCGGATGACCAGCGGGCAGAACCCGTGTTCGCCGTTGAGGAAGCCGACGAGGTCAGCGTGTTTCGCTACCAGTTCGTCTTGGCGTTTCCATGCGCGAAGCGCTTCACGAAGCGCTTCGCGTGGGCCACCCCAGTTGCTGTGGTACGTCCGACCGTTGGTCGAGCGAACCAAGAACTGGAAATCGACGCCGATCTGATGGCCACGCCGACTCATCTGGGGGATGGCGATGCGGAACACCTCCGTTCCCAGCTTCACCAAGCGCGGCTCCTCCTCGCGGCGAGATTCGACTCCGTCACTCTCGTCGGCCACCTTGCACAGGTGGTAATCAACGAGCCATTCGCGCGCCTCTCGGTAGCTCCTGAAGTGGGAGTTCCCGGAGAGCGAGATCGCGGTGGCGATGACAGCGGCCTTGCCCGCCTGGTCGGTGATCATTAGGGCCTGAGCGATGGACGCCCAGGAGGGCTTCTGCCCCTCGAAGGCACGCAGGATGGTCTCGGCGCGGTGTTTCACCTTCCAGAGTTTCCGCTCGAGCTTACCCGGCGATGGGTTACGCGCGGCGAAGTCCCACAGGTGCAGCGTGGTGCGACGAGCCCACATGCCGCGAGAAGACTGGGTCTTCTCGACTACCTTGCGGACGCCGTACAGATCGGCAGCGGCTTTGAGCCAGCCGCAGAACCGCTGCACCTTTTTCACGACCTTCTCCGCACCTGCGCGACTGGCGTAGCGCGGGTAGCTGCCGGGCGCCACGTTGGCGTTCACCATGTTCTCGATATTCCATGGGATGTTGGTGAACCCGGAGTCCTCGACTGCCCGGTGAACCAGATCGGAGAGGTGCGACCAGTCAATGGTCACACCATCCCCCTGGAAATACTCCTTGTCAGTGATGGGGCACTGGAAGCGTCGAAAGGAGGAGCGTCGGACATAGCGCTCCTCGTAAACCGCCTCATCGGCGATTTGTTTGAGGGTCATAGACCCGTCAAGGCCGTAGTCCGCGTCGGTGGCGGACATGATAAGGTGCTGGCGACGGGTGGTGTTGGTGTAAGCGTTCAGTGACATTTGTCCTCCTCGGGCACTCGTTTGTGGCCCAATTGAAGTTGGTAGAGCGCGAGCGCATCAAGTGCGCTCAATGGGGTGTTTAACGTCCAGGAGGTCAGAACCAGACGGGAGTGTAGATACTCCACACCAGCTTTGACTAATCAAAGCCAAAGTGGAATATCTACGTTCCGTCCTATGCCTAAGTATCAAATTGTAAAGAACAAACTATTCGTCCTTGTTTTTTCGCAAGGACATTAACGGGCACAAACGATGGTCCGATTCGTTTGTGTCCGGTATATGTCCGAACGAATATTGTTATTGGAGGAACTGACTGCAACACATTGCTACTTGAGTCAAAACGTTTGTAACCAGGTATGAGTTTATGCAAGTGAGGAATCGCAATCATTTTGTACCTGCCAACAGTTTTTTCAGGTACCTCACTACAGAATATTGTATTTTTCGATTATATCATATATACAGTATTATGTCAATCTATTGTACGGTATCACCCAAAATGCAACAGGGTATTCTATGAAAAGAAAGAGATGTGCGCATGTTTTTTATAATTTAGGGGTCCGACCCCTAAATTACCCCTAAATTATAAATTACGAGTGTGGTGTGTGCGTGTTTTTTGGGCTGTGTGACATAAAGAATAAAACCCCCGGCTGAGGGGTTTTATTCAAAAAATGTGTGATGGGAAATAGCGCAGAATTACTCTTTGTTTTTCCACATAGCGTAATACCTCCGCTACGTTTGTAAGTATAACACAGAGTAGTACATGCTGTCGTGTGGATAGTGCCGCGTATAGAAAAAACCGGCTATGCACCGGCTTTTTCTGTGTGAGAAATAGAATTATTTCACCGCGTCTTTGAGAGCTTTTGCCGCTCGGAACTTTGGTACACGCATTGCCGGCACTTCAATCGGTTCACCGGTTCGTGGATTGCGCGCGGTGCGCGCGTTGCGCATTTTTGCTGAGAAAATACCAAGTCCCGCGATTGATACCTCTTGACCTGCCTTAAGGGTCTCAACGATAGAAGTCATCATAACTTCTACAGCGCGCTCAGCGTCAGCTTTTGTAATCCCGAGTTCCTCGTGGATTTTGTTAATGATGTCTGCCTTATTCATATTTGTTTCTGAATAGTAACTAATGGCGAGTAAACATTTTGTGTTGGTGTAGACCAGACACGGTGCCCTAATGGCTTGAAAACATTATATAGCAAGGTTTTTTCCCTGCAACGTCTAGAAAAGACCTGTTTCTATGGTCTAATGTTTTTCTTTGTTTTTGAAGCATGGTATGCTTGCGTGATGAAAATTGGAATCATGGGAGCCAAGGGTAGTTTCTCCGAGAAGGCGGCGGAGGACTACATTGCACAGCAGTTTATAGACAATTGCAGCATCGTACCGTTAGTGAGCGCGGAAAATGTATTGTCCGAAGTGGAGTCGGGCACTATTGATAAGGGGATTTTTCCGATTGAAAACAGCAATGGAGGTGTGGTACTGGAGGCGGTACACGCCATGGCAAAGCATCGCTTTGCCATAGAGCGTCTGTTTGAAATTGATGTGCACCACATGTTGCTGGTACTGCCGGGTAGTACCGCATCCCGTATTGACACCATTACCTCGCACGATCAGGCGCTGAAGCAGTGCCGCATGTACCTTAAACGCGCTTGGCCGGACGCGGATATTGAACCGTATGCAGATACGGCAAAAGCGGCGGAGGATTTAAGCAGGGGAGTACTGTCGGATAGTACCGCTGTTATTGCACCGCGCCGCTGTGCGGAGATTTATGGACTTGAGATACTGGAAGAATCCATACAGGATTTGAAGTTTAACTACACCTCCTTTGTGGTGGCAACACGCTTGGAGGAGTAGTGGGGAAGTGTGTAGACGAAAGCCGCGCGCCGTAGGCGCGCGGCTTTCGTATTGGCAGTAGCGTCACGCTCTATCGCGCATAGCTGACCACGCGTGTTTCTCGGATGACGTGCACCTTGATTTCTCCCGGGTAGCGTAACTGTGCTTCTATGTTGCCCGCAATGGTTTGCGCAAGTGTGTTTGCCTGCAGATCAGACAACTCATCGGGGTTGACCAGCACGCGGATTTCCCGCCCCGCGGAGATGGCAAACGCTTTTTGTACACCTGCAAGATCCTTTGCAATCGCTTCCAGTTCGGTTAAGCGCTTGATGTAGTTTTCAATGGAGTCACGCCGTGCCCCCGGTCGTGCACCGGAGAGTGCGTCGGCAACTTGGACGATAATAGACTCCGGTGTTTCGTACGGATACTCTTCATGGTGGGCACGCATGGCAAGGATGACTTTTTCATCCACACCATACTTTTGCAGTATGCGAATACCTATTTCCACGTGTGTGCCCTGCACCTCGTGGCTAACGGTTTTTCCGATGTCGTGCAGTAGTGCTCCTGCGCGCGCAACGGCCACGTCCGCTCCGGTTTCTTCAGCGATAATGGCGGCGATATTTGCCATTTCAACCGAGTGCCACAGTACATTTTGGCCATAGCTGGTACGGAAGTGCAGTCGTCCCAATATCGTCACCAGTTCCGGGTGCAGGTTGTTCACACCCGCTTCGTAAGCTGCTTTTTCACCCATTTTACGCACCGTCTGTGCCACTTCTTTGCGTGCCTGTTCAAATGCCTCTTCTATCTTTGCCGGTTGAATACGCCCATCTTTAAGCAGTGTCTCCAGTGTGACACGCGCGATTTCTCGGCGAATCGGATCAAAGGAGGAGAGGGTGATGTACCCCGGTGTGTCATCAATGAGCACATCCACACCGGTAAGGCGTTCAAACGTGCGCACATTGCGTCCTTCTTTTCCGATAATTTTGCCTTTCAAATCGTCACTGGGTAATGGTACGCTTGCAGTCATGACATTACTCGGCATGCTGTTACCCTGTCGGTGAATAGCGGCAAGGAGGATGTTTTGCGCTTCCGCTTCAAAGGCTTCCTCTCCCGCGCGTGAAAGTTTCTCAATGCGCTTTACCAAGTCTGCCTCGCGCTCTTGCTGCATGCGCGCCACTACCTGTTCATACGCTTCTTCTTTGGTGATACCGGCAATCTCTTCCAACTTTGCGTCCAGCTCACCTTTGCGCGCATCCAGGCGCTCTTTGAGTGCTTTTACCTCTTCAATTTTGTTGCGCACCGCCTCTTTTTCAGAGTCAAGCGCAATCTGTCGCTCATCAAGGAGCTCTTCTTTTTTCGCAAGTCGTTCTTCTTTTGCGGCAAGTGTGTCCGCACGTTCTTTTGCGTCAGCCTTCGCTTCTGTTTCAATTTTTTCTGCTTTCGCTTCGGCTTTCTCTACAATCTTTAAAGCCCGCTCTTCCGCTTCAAGTTCCTTTTCTTTCAGGGTTAGTTCAAGAGAAGTTTTTTTCGACATCGTATGCAGATGCCGCAGATAGTATCCAGAAGCTATGCCGACAGTCAGCGCCGCCGCAATGGCAGCCAACATCGGTATCAGTGGCATAGAATGTGTATTTGTATAAGGATTGATAAATACGCACGGTCAACAATCAGTCATGCGGTTGCTATAAAACATAGCAGAATTGCCTACACTTGTCGACAAAAAACTGTTTTATTGCTAGGGTGTGTTACAGAGGCAACAGAGAAAAGGGAGAGGTCTCATGTTCTTTTTGCGTATAGTGCACGCTTTTCTCCTGCTGGCGTTCGCCGGAGTGGTGTTTGCAATTGTGATTGATGATTCTGGATTTCTGTTTGCATACCTGTCTTTCTTGGAGAAATTTGCAGTGATTATCGGTCTGGCGTTTCTGCTGGCGCTGAATTTGTGTATTCTGTATTTTCTCATCCGTAACAGAGACGTATATCAGCGGAACAGGCGGGCAACGTTATTGCTTCGAAAATACAAAAAGGGCACCCTCACAAAACAAGAAGAGCTGATCCTTGAGCAATTTTTGCGCGATGGGGTACTTGGTTACAATGCGTTTGGCACACTGCGTTTGTCAGATCGTGCTCTGCGGGAACTCTTTGAGTGAATGAAAAGCGGCAGTGCGCCGCTTTTTTTGTATGGTCTGTTTTTCAGCACTTGGTTCTGTGATGTGCATGGTATCAGTACGGCAAAAGCGCAGCGGCTTCACCGCTGCGCTTTTGCCGTACACATTTTTTCTTCTTATGTGTATATCACATCCACCAACCCGTACTTCTTTGCTTCTTTTGCGTCCATGAAGAAGTCTCGGTCAGTATCTTTTTCAATCTGCGAAAGCGGCTTTCCTGACGCCTTGGCAAGCATTTTGTTGAGCGTGTCTCGTGTCTTGAGTATGTGTCGGGCGGTAATTTCTATATCACTTGCCTGCCCCTGCGCACCTCCCCATGGCTGGTGAATCATCACCTCGGCGTTTGGCAGTATTGCTCTCTTTCCCTTTGCGCCCTGTGAGAGGATGATTGACCCCATGGATGCCGCCATGCCGGTACAGACGGTCACCACGTCCGGCTTGATGTGGTTCATGGTGTCTACAATAGACAGACCCGCGGTCACACTACCTCCCGGTGAGTTCACATATAGATAAATATCTTTCTTTGGGTCTTCCGCCTCAAGGAACAAAAGTTGTGCAACCACCAGATTTGCCATGTGATCTTCAATGGTACCAGTGACAAACACGATTCGCTCCTTCAAAAGGCGTGAATAAATGTCAAAGGCACGTTCTCCCCCCTGTGTTTTTTCAATAACCATGGGGACCAACTGTGCCATCGTTTCCTGTGTCGTTTTTTCCATTTTACTTTTTGATTATTATTTCTATCCTACACGGTATGCAGCTACTGTAGCAGAAAGTACTGCAGTTGGAAATAAAAAGCGGGAGGATTATCTCCCGCTTGACATGGTCAATACAACGTGAAAACCAAGCAAAATCCATGCGTAGATAAGGTATTTCCATGCTTTCAGTTCAATATCTCCGCGCGTCATTTCAGGATTTCTTTCAAGTACCCTCTGTTTGGTGTCTTCAGGTGCCACTTTGACGATCAATGCAAGGAGTACAAAAAAAGCTGACAGATACCAGAACATACGTTCCTCCTTTGTGCTTGGTGTCCTGCATTGCAGCGTATCAGACCTGCGGGAAATAGCAACAGATTGCATGATGATCTTGCGTATCGTACTCATCCACATGCAACCATTTGGGTTTTGCTTTTGGTGAAGAGATGATGATTGTTACGTTTCTTGCTCCAGCATTTGCATCACTGCTTCATTGGTCAGTACCGATGCAACATAGATACGTACACGCTGTTTATCTGCATCTTTGTACTGCTCTAACAGTTGTGATACCTGTGCTTCAAGTTGCTGTTTGTCCGGCTTTATGTCTTCCGCTTTTGCTATTTCGTTGAGCACCAGTTGCAATTTTGCCCGCTTCTCAGCTGCAGGTTTCCACTCTGCGGCAAGGTCTTCCTTGGTTTTCTTTATGTGTGCCAAATAGTCTTCCATTTTCAAGTTTGCACGGGTGAGATCCTCATTCATTTGGGCAAACATTTGATCTATTTCCGAGTCAATGAGGATTTGAGGCAGATCAATATCGCTTTCTTCAATAATTTTATCGGTTATCTTGGCACGATGTGATGCATTGACCTCACGCTCTTTTTCAATAGACAGATGCTCTTTAATTTTTTCCTTGAAGTCTGCAACGGAGGTGAATTGTCCCGGTTGTCCCAGCTCTTTTACCAAGTCATCGGTCAATTCGGGTATTTCTTCATCCGTCACCGCTTTTACATCAGTGTCCTCCTCTTCAGAGTTACCTTCGGTTTTGTCCGTGACTGTGTCCGGTGTGGGAAGCTCGGTGGCGTCACCCATGTCTTTTGCTTTTTGTTCCGCCTGCGCCTTTTTCTGAGCGAGTTTTTGCATACGCTCATAGGCGATTTTTTGCCGTAAGATATCTTTTATCTGTGCATCCACCTCTTCATCGGTAACCTCTGCAGAGGCTTTTTCTTTGTTTATGTCAGCGGCGATTTTTTTATAGTCGGGAAGAGATACCTCTGGTAGCACCGCAACGGTAAGGGTAAAACCCAAGGGATTACCGTCGGCAAGTTTGGTGAGGGAGATTTTTGGGTGCCCGATTGCGTCAATAGTGTGCACCTTGCAGAGCTCGGGGTAGACTTCAGCAAGAGCACGTTCCGCCATGTCAGACAAAATAGTCATTTCTCCAACACGTTTGACCACTTCGTCATCCGGCACATGTCCCTTGCGAAATCCGTCAATTTCCATATCTTTGCCATAGTGTTTGATAGCGGCAGGACGATGCTTCTCAAGCTGGTCAAACGGAATTTCTCCGGAGACCTGTACCTGTGACCCGTCTTCTTTGGTGACGGTAAAGTTTTTTACAAAATCCATATGTAACGTATGTATGAAATAAATAAGAATCGTAAATTCACGAGTGAATTAAGAAAATAGGTGCTTACGATGTAAGCACCGAAGCCAGAGCATTAAAACATATTGTGTGAGTATTTGCCAGTGCGGAAAAAAGCGGCGCGCCGTCGGCGCGCCGCTTTGTGGCATCCAAGCATGTTGCTATATGGCATTGAGCGCATCTTCAAGTTCGCTATCAATAGCGTTCAGTTCCGCGTCCAGCGAGTCCAGTTCGGTACTCTCAATGTCAGCTTCTATTGCTTCAATCTCATTTGAGGTGCTGACGGTCTCCAGTGCCTGTATTTGCGCATCTGCAGTGTTGCTTTCCGGTTCATTATTTTCTTCCGGCGTTGGTCGTTGTATGGATGTTTCTTCCATTGGCATTTCATCTATATTGTTCATCATGGTATTGCCCCATATATAGAGACCTCCCAAGATGAGTACCAAGATGACGATGAGCACGCCGAGTATGGCACCGAGGTGTGCCGTTTTATCTGCACCTGTCGCACCTGTAAATGATTCTTCCGGCATTTTCATTTCGGTTTCCGATATAACCGGCTCTTGCTCCTGCGTTGTGTTTTGTGTTTTATCTTGTTCCATACGATGTTACGTTAGAATGAATAAATAAATGATATGGCTGTGCAGAACATCCGCTATTCCGTACTTGCATCGCCACTTTCCGCAGATTCAGTTTCATTTTCTTCCTGTGTGCCGGTGTTGGATACTGCGCTACTGACTCCTCGGTCAAGCTTCGCCTGTCGGACGGCCTCCTTGAGGGCGGGTAGGGCTTCACGAAGTGCTTGGTGTGCCGCTTTTATGTGGTTTTTTGCCTGACGATAGGTTTCACGACCGGTCTTCCATGCCTCTCTGGGGTTTTCTGACGCAACCACTTCCGCTACGATGATATCAATATCTTCCAAGGTCGCTTCCGCAAGGTCCAGGTGTTCTGAGGCAGTGTTGAGTGCCGCTTGTGCGGCCGAGGTGTCCACACCCTTTTCTGCCAGTATATCCATACGTGTCTGGAAGCGCTCAATGATTTGTCGGATGCGCGCTATAGCTGCTTCCATGCGGTTTGATACATTTGCGGCAAGATTTTGTACACGTTTTTGGATACGTTCTTGCAGTGCCGCTTTTCGTTCTTCCATTCTTTCACGCAGTTGTGCCTTTCGCTCCTCCATCTTTGCACGGGCTTCTTCCTTTCGCCCCTCAATTTGTTCGCGTGCCTTTTGCTTTTTCTCTTCAGACAGCTGTTGAAATTCTTCGCGTTTTTGTTCCGCCTTTGCACGAGCGTCCGCTTTTTTATCTGCTATGTTTTTTTGAGCTTCCGCTTTTTTCAGTTGGTAGTTATCTTTACGGTTTTGTTGATTGTTCTCAAACTCAGATGCTTTTTGCTTTTTTTGCTCAAGCAGTTTTTGATAGCGTTCTTGCGGGCTTAATTCATCTTCTTGCGCCTGCGCCAAGAAGGTAAACCCAAAGAGCGCCACCAGCATGGTGGTTGTGAGGGAGAGAAATGATAATTGAATTGTTTTCATAGATTATTGATGAATATGATAAATATATTGAGCGCTTAATTCACGCTATATACAATATATAGTATACGCCCTGCCGTATATTTTGCATGACTGCTATGCACAGCGCCTGTGGAATACAAAAAAGCCGCGAAGACCTACGGTCTTCGCGGCTTTTTGCCTCCTCCTAGAGTTTCAGTGCCGGCAGTATCTGTTTTTTGCGGGATACCACACCGGGCAGCACCTCGGTATCACCCTCAACGGTGACACCAAACGATGTTTCAATGACTTTCTTTGTCAGGTCGTTGTAGGTGAGTACCGTCGCTTCTTCGTTGAGAATGTCAATAATAAAGAAGAGTACTTCGTCCACGTCGTTTTCTTCTGCAATCACTTCCGCAATGGCGGACAAGATACCGTCCTTTCGGGCAAGGACAGTTTGAGGGGTGGTGGTTTCCAACACCGATACGCGGAAGTTTTTGTCTCCCACCCCGTACTTTTTGCTATCAAGTGTCACCAATCCCTTATCAGAGAAGCTGGAAATGTCAGACTTCGCCGCAAACATTTCGTTTGCATAGCTGTGCAAGTCTATCTCCAGTTGTGCAGCAAGCTTTTCGGCGACGTCTTTGTCGTGCGGAGTGGTGGTGGGAGAGCGGAATTCCAGTGTATCGGACAGAATGCAAGAGAGCATGAGGCCCGCAATCTCGCGCGGTAGTGCCGATACTACGCTTTCTCCCATGAGATCATGCAATACCGTTGCGGTGCAGGCAAGCGGCCGCATGGTGATATCAACCGGTGCGGCAGTTTGCAGTCCCCCAACCAGTTTGTGGTGATCAATCAGCTGTACCAGCTGTACATCGTTTATGTTTTCCGGCAGTTCTTGCGGATTGTTGGTATCCACCACGATCACTTCGTCATTCGCGTCAAGCTGCTCAAGCAGTTGCGGTGTGTCAGTGTTCCAGTAGTTAAGTACAAATTGTGTTTCGGTGTTGAGCTCACCCAGCACAAAGGCCTGCGCGTCACGCAAGCTGTGTTCGTTGAGGTACCAGCTCCAGATAATTGCCGAGCAAGTTGCGTCGGTATCGGGGGATTTGTGTCCAAAAACTTTTATCATAGTACATATCTAACTTATAGCGTGCGCATATCGTACCGTATTTCCTACACTTCGTTAAGTGTTTTGGTTTGGTATACATATTATTTATCTTATGTACATAATTTATGTACATATCAAAGAGCCGGAGCGAAGCTCCGGCTCTTTTGGGTTTGGGGAGTGTGATGCGGCGAGGTTATGTGTTTTTCTCCAAGTTTTCTTCGGTGATTTTTTCCATCACTTCGTCTTCGTTTGCCAGCGGACCTGCTTCCTCTGCCGCTTGCATCAGCTCTTCCGCCTCTTCGGGGGTGTCAATTTCATTGATTTCTTCAGTCTGGTCCTCATCAACAAGGTCGCGATCGTTGGTTGGCTCATCGTCCATAACCAGTTCCGGTTTTGTGGTGGTGGCGTCCTCGCTTTCCAAGACATCAATGTCTGCTCCAACCTCGGTATTTTCGGGAGCTACGATATTTGTTTCTCCGTCCGCATCCGCTTCCGCCAAGCCCTCACCTTTGGTAGAGATAATGTCAATTTTCCATCCGGTAAGTTTTGCGGCAAGGCGTACGTTCTGCCCGCCACGGCCGATGGCAAGGGACTGCTGGTCGGGTGCCACTTCCACAATAGCATGTCCACGGCTGTCTTCCGCTTCATCGTCATCACTCGGTTCCGACTCAATGGTGACCGACAGTACCTGTGCGGGGGATAGTGCATCTTCAATAAACTCAAGCGGGTCCTCCGACCATTCAATGATATCTATTTTTTCACCGCCCAGTTCACTCATGACCGTGGATACGCGTACACCTCGCTGTCCCACCAGTGCACCGACCGGATCAATATGCTCATCGTGCGCGTACACCGCAACTTTGGAGCGAGCCCCCGCTTCTCGGGCAATGGCTTTTATTTCCACCACACCATTTTGCAGCTCCGGTGTTTCCACAGCAAACAGTCCCGCAAGAAAGTCAGGGTGCGCGCGAGAGAGTTTCAGGAAAATGCCCCGAGTGGTTTCATCCACCTGCAGAAGCAGTGCGCGAATACGTTCACCCGGGCGAAAGCGCTCTCCCGGAATTTGTTCATCGTAGGGCATGACCGCTGTGACTCGTCCCAGGTCAACGTAGAGATTTCCGCGTTCAAAGCGTTGTACATGACCAAGGATGATATCTCCCTCTTTTTGACCAAATTCGGCAAGGGCCGCCTCCTTTTCTGCTTCGCGTACTTTCTGGATAATCACCTGTTTTGCTGTTTGTGCGGCAATGCGTCCGAAGTCGTCTTTGTTTTCCAAGGGGAACACCAGCTCTTCGCCCACTTCCACATCTTTTTTAATGAGACGCGCATTATCAAGCATAATGTGCTTTTCAGGGTCAAAGCGTACTTTGCCGTCATCTTCCGGCACCTCTGTGGGGTCCTGAGATGACTTTGTTTCTGCCGTTTCTTGCTCGTTGGTTTCTTCCGGCTCCGGTTTGAGCATATTTTCGTCAACGACGATTTTAATCTGATTGAATGTGGTTGTGCCGGTTGCCATATCAAACTCGGCACGGATGATTTGTCCGCGTTTTCCGTATTCTTTTTTGTATGCGGTTGCCAGCGCTTGCTCTATGGCATCCAGCATTTTTTCGCGCGAAATACCGCGTTCCTCTTCCATTTCTCCAAGAACGGAGTTGATTACTTTAAGGTCAAACATATTTTTTATTTAGTTGTCTATTGTATGTAGGTACGCGCACCGGTCTGCGTATCTTCCATATTGGCAGGCTACACAAAGTGCATATACCTGTTTTGTGAATGTTGCGAAGAGAACGCGCGCCCTGCGGGCGCGCGTTCAATCAACCTACATACTCTATACCCATATGTAACAGATGTCAAAATGTGTATTGAAAGGTACGTCTTTCGGCGTAGGATACGGTATACTACTTGTGTAAGAACCGCAGAGGAGGAGAGACAGGTTTGCCGTGTTCTTTTGTTTTTTATATATATGCGCATACAAGACGAACAACTCAAGCGGTTTGTATCGGATGCCGGTTTGGTTCCCAAAAAAGATCTTGCCGCCGCACAAAAAGTTGCGAAGGAGGAAAAACGAACGCTTGCCGAGGCGCTGATTGCCGGAGGGTATATGACTGAGGATGACCTGCGACGGGTGGAGTCGTATGTTTTGGGTATTCCGTTTGTCTCGCTGAAAGATGAAAAGATTGACTTTGACATTTTGTCGCTTATTCCAGAGCCGGTTGCCCGCAATCATAACATCATCGCTTTCAAGAAAAGCGACACCGCACTTGAAGTGGCGATGCTGGACACCGCGGACCTGCCGGCGATTGATTTTATAAAGAAAAAGGTGGGATTAAAAATACTGCCGCGTTTGACCGACACCGAGTCAATGCGCTGGGCGTTGCAGCAGTATCAAAAAACACTCAAAGATGAATTTGGTGACATTATCGCAAAAGAGTCTTCCGCACTGAAGGTACTTGCGGAAGGTGACGGTGAGGAGGTGAGTGAAGAAGATCTGAAGAAGATGGCGGAGGACCTGCCGGTGGTGCGTATTGTAGATACGTTGTTGCGTCATGCCATTATTCAAGGAGCATCTGATATCCACATTGAGCCAATGGAAGAGGAGGTGTTGGTACGTTATCGCATAGATGGCATCTTGCATGACGCGATGACGCTGCCGAAACACGCCGGCCCCACCATTGCGGCTCGTATCAAGGTACTCTCCAACTTGAAGCTGGACGAGAAGCGCCTGCCGCAAGATGGAAGGTTTAAGATGGAAATGGATGGGCAGAAAGTCTCTTTTCGCGTATCCGTGCTGCCCATTTTCTTTGGGGAGAAGATTGTCATGCGCCTGTTGCGTGAAAACCGCTCGGGCTTCTCGCTTGAGGGTATCGGTTTTCACGGCAGCACACTGGAACGCTTGCAGGACGCCATGAAGCAGACCACCGGTATTATATTGGTAACCGGTCCCACCGGATCGGGTAAAACGACAACGTTGTATACCATTTTGGATTTGCTGAATACGCCGGAGGTCAATATATCCACCATTGAAGACCCGATTGAGTATCAGATGCCGCGTATTAACCAAACACAAGTAAAGGCGGATATCGGGTTTACGTTCGCCACAGGGTTGCGTTCGCTAATGCGTCAAGACCCGGACATCATCATGGTGGGGGAGATTCGCGATCAGGAAACAGCAAACCTTGCCATCAATGCGGCACTCACCGGTCACTTGGTGTTGGCTACAGTACACACCAACTCCGCAGCAGGTACGGTCGCTCGTTTGGTTGATATGGGTGTGGAGTCATTTTTGATGGTATCCACACTCCGTGTTGCCATTGGACAGCGCTTGGTGCGCCGTGTGCGAGAGGATATGCGCGAACCCTACACACTGACCGCAAATCAGCGAGCGGAGTTGTCCAAACATGCCGATTTAGATCGGGTACTGGAGACGTTGCGTGAGGAGAATATCATCAAGCCCAATGCATCATGGAACAGTATTCCGTTTTACCACGCGGTCCCGCAGGGGAATGAAGACGGATATAAGGGGAGAATCGGCATCCATGAAGTGCTGCCGGTTTCTTCCGCCATGAAAGAGATGGTGATGGCGAATGCCACTGCGGACCAGATCGAAGAGCAGGCGCGCAAGGAGGGGATGCTGACAATGTTGGAGGATGGTATCTACAAAGCGGCGCGCGGATTGACCACCATTGAGGAGGTATTACGTGTGATTAACGAATAGTGCGTATGCCAACATTCATCTATACAGGAAAAGATAAAAACGGAACAGCGGTACAGGAAACGGTGGAGGCGCAGGACCGGTTTGCGGTTTATGAGATTGCACGGATTGCCGGTCACACGGTTGAATCGGTGACGGAAAAGAAGAAGTTCTCACTCAGTACCCTGCTTGACGTGGAAAAAATCAATTACCATTTGAGTCGGGTCAAGCAAGATGAGCTGGTGATGATGACCCGGAACCTCGGTGCGATGCTGGTTGCCGGTCTGTCACTTTCACGAGCATTATCAGTGATTGAGCGACAGAGTAAAAATCCGCGCTTGAAAGGAATCATCAAGGATATTATTGATCAGATCAACAAAGGAGAGACGTTTCACTCCGCCATTTCGCGATACCCCAAAGTGTTCAACGATTTGTATGTGGCAATGATAGCGGCAGGAGAGGAGGGTGGTCAGATGGCACAGACACTTAAAACCTTGAGCGTGCAGATGGAGCGTTCATCCACACTGAAGAAAAAAATCAAAGGTGCCATGATTTACCCCGCTATCGTCATTATCATCTTGGTGATTATCGGCGTGTTGATGATGGTGTTTGTGATGCCGTCCATTACCGACACGTTCAAAAGTTTAGATACTGATTTACCCAAAACAACCCTCTTTTTGATGGCGGTGAGTGACTTTATGAGCAATAACTTGTTGTTAACCATGGTGTTACTCATCGGATCGGTGGGTGGATTTGCAGCGTGGTTGCGGACACAAATGGGGAAACGTGTTTCTTCGTGGGTATTGCCCCGTTTGCCGGTTATCGGCAAGATGGCAAAGGAGGTAAATTCCGCACGGACCGCACGAACACTTTCGTCCCTTTTGTCATCAGGAGTGGATGTGATTCGTGCGCTGAATATTACCGAGGATGTGGTGCAAAACTACTACTATAAGCAGATTATTGCAGAAGCGGCAAAACGGGTTGAAAAGGGAACCGCACTGTCTGAAGTGTTTGTGGAGCATGATGATTTGTATCCGGTGTTGGTTGGAGAGATGATTTTGGTGGGAGAGGAAACGGGGAATATATCGCAAATGCTGGAAGAGTTGGCAGACTTTTACGAGGCGGAGGTGGAACAAAAGACGAAGGATCTTTCTACCATTATTGAGCCGTTGCTGATGGTCTTCATTGGCGGTACGGTTGGTTTCTTCGCTCTTGCAATGATTGCACCTATTTACTCAATTAGTGATAGCATTTAATTGGAAAGCGTATGTGTAGGTTTGAGAAACGGGCGCCGGAAAATACGAAGTATTTTCCGGCGCCCGTTTCCGGCTACTCGTTGATAGAACTGATTATCACTATCGCGCTGTTTTCTCTTGTTTTTTCCGCGCTGTTTGCAGGAGTACAGTTTGCACTCTCACTGGTGGGAACCTCAAAGGCGGAAGCCGGAGCGCTTGCGTTGCTGGTTGATAAGATGGAGTACATACGTTCACTTCCTTATAACGATGTAGGTACAGTTGGTGGAGTTCCTGCCGGTGACATTCCTCAGACGGGCACCACCACACTCAATGGCATCACCTACAACGAGCGTGTGCTCATTCAGTATGTGGATGATCCGGCAGATGGAACCGGTTCGTCTGACAGTAATGGCATTTTAGCCGATTATAAACAGATAAAGATTGAGTACGTATGGAGTATACGAGGAAAAACGAACTCTGCGTCACTGGTGAGCAACATTGTACCCAATGGTATTGAGACCACTGCGGGAGGAGGCACGATTCGTGTGAATGTATTTGATGCACAGGTGCAGCCATTGTCCGGAGCTGCGGTGCGATTTCTCAACAACACTACAACCACCACCATAGATACGACACGGTACACCGATCCGAATGGAGTCGCCTACCTTGCAGGAGCACCGGCTGCCGCAAATTATGAAATTATTGTGACCGATGACGGGTACTCAACAGATGGTACCTACGTTGCGACTACTTCTAACCCAAATCCGACCACGCCGCCTATTGCGGTATTGGAGAGTCAGATTTCCACTATGAATTTTCAGATCGACAAACTCAGTGATCTGACCATTCGCACACTCAATCCGGCAACGTACGGAAACTATACCGATACCTTTTCTGACAACTCCGGTTTGATTTCACAGTCAAGCACAACGGTTTCTTCGGGGGCTCTTATACTCAGTGGTAGTGCCGGCAGTTACAAGTCTACGGGTAGTGCTGTGAGCACCAGTACCGATGTCACCTCCCCCGATGCATGGTACTCAGCTTCCTTCAGCGCCAGTACCTCTGCCTCAACATCAGTTCGCGTGTCGGTGATGTACGACAATGCCGGGGTGATGACACTGGTGCCGGATGAAGACTTGCCGGGTAACAGTGTTGGATTTACTACCTCTCCGGTTGATATTTCATCTTTGAGTACCACCACTTACGCTTCACTTGGTCTGTCTGCAATACTGACAACCACCGATGCGAATGTAACTCCTTATTTGCATCAATGGCAGATAACTCACGTTGTGAATCAGACACCTATTGCGGATGTGCCGTTATCCATTGCGGGTGCAAAAAGTATTGGAACCTATGACGACGGACAGCCTGTTTTGAAGTATGCAGCAACCGGCGTCAGTGACAGCAGTGGTGTGTGGGATCAGTCCAATATAGAGTATGATCTCTACACGGTGACGGTAAACAGTACCGCGTACGATGTACAGGAGGAGTGTCCGATAGTTCCGTTTGCGCTCAGTCCGGACACAACAGAAACACTTACGTTCACGTTGGGACCGGCAAGTGGCGCAATGTTACGTGTGGCGGTAACTCAGGCAGACGGTACGCCGATTCCGGACGCAACGGTTCGGTTGCAGAACACTGGCATTGACCAGCAGCAGAAGACCAGTTTATGCGGTCAGACGTATTTTGGGTCGGGATTGTATACCGCAGGTGACTATCAAGTAACCGTATCTGCGTCGGGGTATGCCACACAAACAGTCACTGATGTGACGGTAAATGCAAGTAGTTCACTTACGGTGCAACTCAATTAGTTATGAAAAGAAACAGACACACACAACATACTGTTTATCATATGCGCGGCATGACTCTGGTAGAGGTGGTAATGGTGTCTGCTATTTTTGGTTTGGTGATGTTTGCGTTAGGGGAAAGCATTGTGTCGCTATATAAGAGCAATGCGTACACCATGGCGCAGGCGGTGCAGGTGCAGTATGCACGGCGCGGTGTGCAGACGTTGGTGCGGGATATGCGCGAGATGACCTATGCCGATGACGGCACCTTTCCTTTAGCGCGTATGGAAGAACATTTGATAGGGTTTTACAGTGATATTGACAGAGATAACAGTGTTGAGTATGTGGAGTATGAGCTGGCGTCTACGACGTTGGTCAAGCGCACCTACAACGCCACCGGCTCTCCACCGACATACAGCACAACGACCGCCGATTCGGTACAGATTCTTTCCGAATATGCGCAAAACCGAAATCAAGGCACATCCACGTTTTACTATTTTGATGCAAACGGCAATCCTGCAACCAGCAGTGCTCTGGTGACCGATGTGCGTTTCATACGGGTACAGACGATTATCAACGTAGATCCGGTGCGGGATCCGGGGCAATTTATGCTCCGGGGCAGCGCTTCTTTGCGTAACGTTAAGTTATAATAGAAATGCGTATGCTGTATCATCACACCACCACACACAAAGGAGCACTACTGGTGCTGGTGCTGGTGTTTGGCGCCATTTTTTTTGTGATCGCCGCGAGTTCTCTTAACTTTTTTGTTACTCAAACACAAGTGCAGAGAGCGAAGTACCAACTGGGGCAGGCACGGGAGATTGCGGAGGCGGGGCTGAACTACTACAAGTGGTACCTTGCCCACTATCCGGACGATGTAACCAACGGCACCGGAGAACCGGGACCGTATGTGATGACGTACACTGATCCTGAGCTGGGGGATATTGGTGAGTTTTCTCTGTCTATCGCCAGCAGTACTTTTTGCGGTGAAGTGAGCTCTATAGAGATTACATCAACCGGCTACACCTATGAAAATCCTTCTCTAAAGCAAACCGTGTATGCGCGCTATGCGCGACCAACCGTTGCTGAGTATGCATACATTATCAATTCAAATGTGTGGGCAGGTTCCGACCGCACCATTATCGGTCCATATCACTCAAATGGGGGTATCCGTATGGATGGCACCAACAACTCCATTGTGACAAGTGGGCAGGAAACCTGGAATTGTACCAGCTCCTATGGTTGCGACCCTGAAGATCCCAATGCCCCGGGTGTCTTCGGGAGTGGTCCCAACAGCAATCTCTGGTCCTTTCCTTCCCCACCGATTAACTTTACCGGTCTGACGGTGGACTTGGCGACCATGCGTGACCGGGCCGAAAACGGTGGCGGTATCTACATACCCCCATCAGGTGCGTACGGGTATCGGGTGAGTTTTCAAAGCGATGGCAGTGTGGCGGTGCGATTGGTGGATCGCACATACAGTTACTGGGGGTATAGTTCACGTGACGGTTGGCAGATTGAGCGGAATGTCATACGCGATGACGACCCGTATGCAAGTTATACCATTAACGAGAATTGTCCCGTTATCTTTGTGGAAGATAAAGTTTGGCTTGAGGGGGAGGTACCTACTCGTGTAACTTTGGCGGCAGCGGACACTGATACGCCCGGAGTAGACCCGTCTATTATTTTAAATGACAATATCACATACAGTACCGCATCCTCCGGTCTGCTTGCCATTGCGGAAGACAATGTTTTAGTGGGACTGGTGGTGCCAAATGATATGACACTCAATGGTATTTTTGTCGCACAGAACGGGAACTTTGGAAGAAACTACTATCGCACATGGGGGTTTTATGATGTACTGTCTATACATAACGCGTACGTCACACGCAACTCGTTGACTATGTTTGGTACGGTGGTCTCCAATGGGCGAGTTGGAACCAAGTGGTCTTGTGGTGGTGTATTTTGTTCCGGCTTTGAAACTCGTTACAATTCATACGATAGGCGTTTGGTTGAAAATCCGCCACCGCTTGCACCAAACACCTCAGACGACTTCAAATTCACCGAGTGGAGAGAAATGGACTAATGTCCATTTCTCTCCGTTCCGAGCGAGAGCTCGGACGCCCGATGTGAGGAGCCTGCGACGAACCAGGGCGAGGTGAGAAGCGAATACTTGGAGCTTCGCAAGACCTTGCCTAGTATTTCTGGAGCTTGCGAACAGAAATACTGACAAGGTGTACTGCTGCTGTAAGCAGGGAAGCGAATCCGCTTTACCACTTACAACGCTTTGTCCCGCTGGACTTTTTATTCCGTTCTTGCATCGTGAGAAAGTCCGTGGGACTTTCGCAAGAGGTTGCCTGCTATTTCATGACCGGAGGGAAATGAAATAGCGACAACCTGAACAGCTTCTGTAGGAAGCGGACGCCAACGTGAGGTAAGACGGCTTGAGAGTCTGTCACAAGGTTACCACCTAGGTCATTCGATGACCTAGGTGGTTGTGCATATACAAAGGGTGGTATAGAGAAGTGTACGCTATAAAAATAAAGGTGCTCATAGATACAATTAAGGTATACAAAATAGAGGAATCACAGGTGTATTGATATATCCCCACAACACCTTACAACCTTTGGCAGGATTGGACTGTGTTACAATTTTCACATATGGCACATAAACCTCATACGCCGTTGGTTGTGGGTAATTGGAAGATGAATCCTGCCACTATCGGTCAAGCTCGCAAACTTTTTTTGGATACACGACGTGCAATTGGGCGAAGAAAGCTGGAAACACAAATTGCTATTGCACCCCCCTTTCCCTTTCTGTCTGAGATGCGGCGTTTGTCACCCTCGCAGCGTATTGAGTTGGCGGCGCAAGATGTTTTTTTTGAGAGCATTGGTGCATACACCGGTGAGGTGTCACTGCCGATGCTTAAAAGCGTTGGCGTTACGGCAGTGATTGTGGGACACTCTGAACGTCGTGCTGCCGGGGAGACGGATGAGGAAATATATAAAGATATACAAGCTATTTTTAAAAGTGGCGTAACCGCTATTGTGTGCGTGGGTGAAAAGGTGCGGGATAGTCACGGCAATTACTTTGGGGTGGTGGAGGCACAGTTGCGCTCGGCATTGCGTGACGTTCCAAAAACGAAACTCCGACAATTGGTGATTGCGTATGAGCCGGTATGGGCAATCGGTACTGGAAAACATGCGACTCCGGAAGATGTATATGAGATGAAGTTGTTTATCCAAAAAATTATTGCAGATGTATTCGGAAGACCGGCACTTGCAAAAGTGCGAATTCTCTACGGTGGGTCAGTGAATAAAAAGAACGCACAAGATCTGCTTGCGGTTGGAGGAGTTGATGGTTTTTTGGTAGGAGGAGCGAGTTTAAAGCCGAAGGAATTTGCCACCATTATTCACATAGCGGAAGAATATGCCAAAGCAACCGTTTGACAGAGTAACCCGACAGCATGAATTGCGGGGGCGTTATGTGCTGCTGCGCTTGTCTGTAAACGTACCTATCAAGGAAGGTGTTGTCACGAATCAGTTTCGTATCCTGCGCAGCTTGCCGACATTGCAATTTTTGGTGCGCCAGGGTGCACGGGTGATAGCGTGTGGGCACATAGGTCGTGACGGGTCTGAGAGCATACAGCCGGTTGCGGATATATTTGCACAGTATGTACCGGTTGCGGTATCACCGGAAGTGTCGGGTACGGTCTCTAAAAATATGCGTGACGAATTGCAAGACGGTGAGGTGCTGTTTTTGGAAAATCTACGAAAAGATCCAAGAGAAAAAAAGAATGATTCCAACTTTGCGCGAGAACTTGCCGACTTTGCAGATATCTACGTCAATGATGCATTTGCCGCATCACATCGTCCCCATGCCTCTTTGGTTGGAGTGCCGAAGTTTTTACCATCGTACGTTGGCATGAACTTTGTGCATGAATATGAAGAGTTATTAAAGGCGCGAAAACCGGAGCATCCCGCTTTGTTTATGTTGGGTGGTTCAAAATTTGAGACAAAAATGCCACTGATTGAAAAGTTTCTGGATGTGTATGATCACGTGTTTGTTGGTGGGGCGCTCGCCAATGATTTACTTAAAGCAAAAGGGTATGAAGTCGGGAAATCTCTGGTATCTGATATTGACTTGTCGGACAGTTCCCTGTTACAACATCCCGCTCTTGTGTTGCCAATAGATGTGACGGTAGCGAGCAAGGGAGAAAGTCGTGTCTGTGCCGTTGATGATGTC
This sequence comes from Patescibacteria group bacterium, assembly GCA_015485575.1. Classification (GTDB taxonomy): domain Bacteria; phylum Patescibacteriota; class Minisyncoccia; order Phycocordibacterales; family UBA918; genus OLB19. The sequence continues at coordinate 35,999 of WFTF01000047.1, forward strand.
AAATCTAATGAGATGATTATGGATGTTGGTCCGAAGACGGTTGCTCTGCTCGCCGGTTTGATGAACCGTGCGAAGATGGTGCTCTGGAACGGTCCGTTTGGGAACTATGAGCAAGGGTTTGATGCCCAGACGGTTTCCACCGCAAAGATACTTGCCGGTGCGCCCGGATATTCTATTGTGGGCGGTGGTGATACAGTAGCTTCAATTGAGGCGCTTTGTTGTCAAGAACACTATAGTTTTCTATCTACTGCGGGAGGGGCGATGCTGACCTTTTTGGAAGAGGGTACGTTGCCCGCCATTGAGGCGTTGCAAGATGCGCCACAGAAAAAAGCAGGTTCATAAAACAATAGTGCAGGGAGTGCCTTTTTATGCGCTCTCTTCCTCCAGATTGTCTATTGCGGCAATTAGTTGAGTGGCAACTATCGCAAGTTCTTCATCAGTTGCCTCTTTGCCGTTCGGGAGTATCTCACCAAGCGCTTGTTTGGTGTCTTGCATCGGGTAGATTTTGATGTGTACATGTGGCACGTCAAATCCTTCCACCACCAAGCAGGTGCGTTGCGCATTCAGCGCTGTATCGGACGCCTTTGCAATTCGTTTTGCCACTTTAAACAAGTGGAGATAGGTGTCATCGTCCAAGTCAAATGCATAGTCCATTTCTTTTTTTGGGATAACCAATGATTGACCCTTTACTGCAGGGAAGCGGTCCAGTATGACCACACAGTGATCATCTTCGTACAGAAAGTGTGCGGGCACTTTTCGTTTGATTATTTTTGTGAAAATTGATTCTGACATAATTGCTGAAAACTATAAGTATGTGTATTAAGAAGTATATATGTGTAACATGGTATCATACGGAATTATGTCGCACTACCGTCTTGCAGATGAAGTTCCGGAAGAGGTGCAAAAGGCGCTTGCTCGGTACTCGCCGTACCTGCGGCAATTATTGTATACACGCGGTATTGCCGATGCGGAAAGCGCCGCTTTCTTTTTGCAGCCCGACTATGATGATTTACACGATCCTTTTTTACTGAATGATATGCGTAAGGCGGTGTATCGCATTTTGACTGCACTGGAGCGCAAGGAAGAGATAGTGATATACAGCGATTATGACTGTGACGGGATTCCCGGCGGTGTGATATTGCACGATTTCTTCAAAGCCATTTCCTACAAAAAAGTACGCAATCATATACCGCATCGGCACTATGATGGATTTGGGTTGCATACAGAGGCGGTCCGGAAACTCTCTAAAGAAGGAGTGACGCTGATAATTACCGTTGATTGCGGATCTACCGATGTGGAAGCGATTGACACCGCAAACAAGCTGGGGATTGATGTTGTTGTGACCGATCATCATCAAGTAAAAGATGCGATACCAGATGCGTATGCGATAGTAAATCCGCAGGTAGGTGACACTTACCCCTTCAAGGGCTTATGTGGCGCGGCGGTGGCATACAAGCTGGTACAGGCATTGATTGCCGAAGGAGACTTTGATCTGAAAGCCGGCTGGGAGAAGTGGTGGTTGGATATGGTGGGTATAGCCACCATTGCGGACATGGTGCCGCTTAAGGGAGAAAATCGTACACTTGCATTCTACGGGCTGCAGGTGCTGCGCAAAAGTCGTCGTCCGGGACTGCAGCAACTGCTACGCAAACAGCGTGCCAGTCAGGCACATTTAACAGAGGACGATATTGGCTTTACCATCGGACCACGTATCAACGCAGCATCACGCATGGACAACCCTGAAGACGCATTTTACATGCTTGCGGAAACTGACGAAGAGAAGGCAGGCGCGCATGTGCAGCATTTGGAAAAACTCAATAACGAACGCAAGGGATTGGTTGCGTCAATGACCAAGGAGGTCCACAAACGAATGCAGCTGATGCTTGAAATCCCAAGTGTACTGGTGTTGGGGGACCCGCAGTGGCGACCCTCTTTGGTGGGGCTGACCGCAAATAAGCTCGCTGATGAGTATCAACGACCTGCGTTTGTGTGGGGGCGTGACGGAAACGGGTGCATCAAAGGATCGTGCCGGTCCAACGGGGAGGTGAGCGTACTTGCACTGATGGAAGCGGTAGCGGACCTCTTTGAGGAGTTTGGGGGACATCACATGGCGGGCGGTTTTGGTGTCAAGGAAGAGGCAATTCATGCCTTGCCGAAGCGTATAGATGAGGCACTGCAGTCCATGGGGGAGGCGGCAAAAATAGACAGCACGTATCACGTAGACTATGTACTGACGTTGGATGCATTCAGTCCGAAACTGCTTGCAGAACAGCAACAGCTCGCCCCTTTTGGTGTAGCAAATGACAAACCCCTGTATCTTATACGAGAGGTGGTACCGTATTCCGTTTCTCTGTTTGGTAAAGCAAAAGAACATACGAAGCTGAGCTTTCACACCAAGGGTATTGCCAAGGAGGCAATTGCGTTTTTCAAGCAGCCGCAGGATTTTTCTCACACTCCCGCGGAAGAAACTGTATGTACACTGCTCGCACATCTTGAGCAATCGTATTTTATGGGAAAGGTACAAACACGTCTGCGTATCGTTGACATTCTCCCCTAGGTAATTTTGCATGTATTTTCTGGCACCTGTTGGTGCCCTCGGTACCTGTCCTTCTACATGCACTTTGTTATGATGTATCGTAACAAGAGTACCGATGTTTTTGGATGGTATGGTAGTGTTTTGCACATCCTGCAATTTTATTGCGATATATCGAAATAAATTTTGGAAGTACTGTGTGGGGTGCGTGCTGGCTTAGGTAGCGTGAGTGAGATGGTTGTATGGTATGACATGTGTACACATGTGGTATAGTGGTAGGCACATACTTACTTATGCAACACATTACCGTATTTACCGATGGAGGTGCGCGAGGGAATCCCGGACCAGCAGCAATAGGTGCATACTTTTTAACAGACACGGGGGAAGTGCTTGCGGAGCTGTCAGAGTATATCGGAGAGGCGACGAACAATGTTGCCGAGTACACTGCGGTACAACGCTCACTTGAACATTTGCAGGAACTGTATGCCGACACGAGACAGTTGCAGGTTGACTTTAAGCTGGACTCCCAGCTGGTTGAGCGACAGTTAAACGGGGTGTATAAGATTAAAGATGCAAACCTCAGGACCTATGCTGAGGCAATTAGAGCGTTGGCGGATCAATTTGCCAATGTGTGCTACGCACATGTACCACGATCTGAAAACAAAGAAGCTGACCGTCTGGTCAACCAAGCACTTGATGCGGCTTGTTAGTTTTTCGGTGTTGTAGTACAGTTTTCACACACAAAAAAGGAGGTGATTTTTCATGAATACATCTGTTACCTCTCTGGAGGAGTTGCGCAAACAGCACCGAGCTCTGGATGCACGAATCAAGAAGTGCGAAAAGCGGCCGGGATGCTGTCCGACTGAAGTGCGACGCATGAAAAAAGATAAGTTGCGTCTGAAGGAGATAATTACTCTTCTGGAGAAGGAGCGTGGCATGAACGTGTTGGATCTTCCTGGCAATTAAACACGAATTTTACCGGCTCGGATGAGTTGGTACAGGTTGTCCAAGTGGGCGGCCTTTTTCTTTTGCTACAATCAAAAAAATGTCCAATCTCTTTTTTTACACAACGGTGGTCGTGTTTGCGCTTGGAGTTTTATTTGTATCTGAGTACCAGGTGCCATTTGCATTTTGGTATTGGGGGATGTTTATGGGTGTGGTACTGGGGGTGATTGCATTGCGGCGATACGGGCACTCACCTTCGCGTTTTGTGGCACTTTGTGCGGTTATACTTTCTGTATTTTCTTTTGCCGCACTGCATACTGATAATTTTCAACAGCAGTTTATGCAATCCTCCTTGCAGGATCTTGTAGGTAGTGAAGTTACTCTGCAGGGGTACATATACAGAGAGCCGGAAACACGTGCCCGTACTACACAGATATATGTACAAACCGATGGAGGCAAGGTGCTGCTCTACGCGGATCGCTACGCAAATGTGTCTTATGGTGATCAGGTTCTTGTACAAGGACGTCTGGCACAACCACAGGCGTTTGTAACCGATACCGGACGTGTCTTTGACTACGCACAGTATCTGCGGGCACGCGGAGTGTCATACGTTATGTTTGAACCGCAGATAGACATACAAAGCACCAAGGGAGGCAATCCTCTGTTTGTTGCACTATATCGCTTTAAGGATGCATTTCGCGAGAAACTTGCGCTTCTGTTATCCGCACCTGAGGTCTACTTGGGGGAGGGGTTGCTTTTGGGAGTGCCATCACTGTCTGAGAGGTGGCAGGACATCTTTCGTACCTCGGGCATTATTCATATTGTGGTGCTGTCCGGATACAACATCACCATTGTGATTCTGTTTGTGACCTATCTCCTTGCCTATCTACTTCCGTATCGTGTACGTCTGGTGTGTGGGGCGGCTGCCATTTTCTTATTTGCCGCACTGGTGGGATTTTCAGCGACAGTGCTGCGCGCGAGTATCATGGCAGGTATTCTGTTGCTTTTGAAGTTTACGGGAAATACCTACAATCTCCTGCGAGGTCTAATGATTGCCGGTGTACTGATGGTGCTTTTTAACCCGCTTTTGCTGCGTTACGACCCGGGATTTCAATTGTCATTTTTGGCGACACTCGGGCTGCTGCTGCTTGCCCCGCACTTGGAAAACTGGTTTAGCTATATAC
>WFTF01000048.1 GCA_015485575.1 Patescibacteria group bacterium
GCGGTGTTTTCCAAAATACTTGATGCGTCCATAAACAGCGGTGACATAGTACAAATCTATCCGACCGTCACCGATACAAACGGAACGAGTATCCCCGCAGGCGCACAGACGATTCTCTCCGTGCTGAACTTGCGTATGCCAGGATCCTTTACCCGATCCATACGCGATATTACTTTTGGAAGCGCCAACGGCAGTGAGGTATTCATTATCATGCGCACCACAGACTTTGACACCGCATTTGCGGGTATGTTGCAATGGGAAGCGGTGATGAGTGCCGACTTAAGTCCATTGTTTGGTCTTCCTGTTTCGCAATCGTACGACCCATACGCGCGCACCAGTGCACAAATACGTCCGGCATTTTTCCGAGATGAAATTATCGCGAACAAAAGTGCACGGGTGCTGGTAGATGAAAATAACGAGGAACGAATTGTCTACGCATTTGTACAACCAACAATCCTTGTTATCACTACCAACACCGATACTCTTAACACTCTCATCCCACTTTTGACACCATAGATACACAAATGGTGCGTTATACTATCTACACCATGGAATACACAAAATACAAAACCTATTTGGAGCAAGAGTTGCAAGAAGTGGTATCTGCACTGCGTGAGCTTGGGGTGCAAAACCCTGCAACACCACAAGATTGGATTGCTACCCCGGGCGAAGTGGCAGACACAGTTCCCGACCCAAACGATTTTGGAGACCGATCAGAACAATGGCAGGAACGTCGCGGTACCCTTTCCGCACTTGAAACACGCTTTAACAATATAAGCCGCGCACTGGAAAAAATAAAAAACAACCGCTTTGGAATATGTGAGTTGTGCGGTAAGCAAATTGAGGAAGAGCGCCTGCAGGCGAACCCCGCAGCACGTACCTGCAAAGCGGACATTGACAAAGAATGTGAACTTCCTCTCTAAAAGGTATGGCAGTTGCAAGCACACACACCGCACAAAGCGCAATCACCGGAGCAATACCGGTTACCGTTGAGGCAGACCTTTCACGAGGTCTGCATTCGTTTTCCATAGTCGGACTACCAGGCAAAGCGGTGGAAGAAGCGAAGGATCGTGTCAGTGCCGCAATTAAAAATTCCGGATTTCCTTCACCCAAAAGCAGTAAGCGAAAAGTGGTCATCTCTCTTTCTCCTGCAGACATTAAAAAGGAGGGACCTTTGTTTGATGTGCCGATAGCAATTGCATACCTATGTGCAGCTTCAGATATTACGGTGGATGCGGTAAAACGGATGTATGTTGGAGAACTGTCGCTACGCGGTGAATTGCGTGCGGTACACGGAGTGTTACCCATTGTACAGACAGCAAAAGAGCAGGGCTTTGAGGAGGTTATCGTACCTGCCGAAAATGCTTCCGAAGCGGCACTGGTAACAGGCATCACTATTCGTCCCGCACACACCTTACGTGACGTCATTTCACATATCACCAAAAATCCGGAACAGAAACAAGTGATACCCGCGCAAGCGCCTACCAAAATAACACCGGCGTATCACAACACGCAAACACGCTTTGAAGATATCAAGGGGCAGGAAAGTGCAAAGCGAGGATTGCTCATTGCTGCAGCGGGCAGGCATAATGTGCTTATGGTGGGTCCGCCGGGAACCGGCAAAACCATGTTAGCGCGCGCGTTTCAAAGCATTCTGCCGCCACTGACGCGTGAAGAAGCGTTGGAAGTAACAGCAATACACTCCATTGCAGGCACCTTCCGGGGGGAGGTCACCTCAGAGCCGCCGTTTCGTGCACCACACCACACCGCAAGCCACACTGCACTTGTTGGTGGCGGCAGCAATCCCAAACCCGGCGAAGTAACACTTGCGCACAGGGGAGTATTATTTGTTGATGAATTTCCCGAGTTTGAACGACGCAGTATAGATGCACTGCGACAGCCACTTGAAGATAGAGTGGTGTCCATTGCTCGTGTGCAGGCAAGTGTACTTTTCCCAGCAGACTTTATACTCATCGCGGCGATGAATCCCTATCGCGGTAGCGAAGATGGGAGCAGTGACTATGCAGCTTCCATTCGAGAGACATACAAAGAAAAAATCTCGGGTCCAATCCTTGATCGTATTGATCTCTGGCTTGAGGTACCACACGTAGACTATGACACACTGCATACAACAATCGGTACAGAGGGTGAAACCGAGCGGGCACGCACACAGGTGCAAGAAGCGCGCGAGCGCATGCTCGCGCGCTTGCACACTCGCGGGGTAACCACAAACGCGGAGATGTCCGCCCGAGACATTGCTGATACCATCACCTTGTCTGAAAAGGTACATGACATACTGCGCAACAGCAGCAAGCAACTCAATCTCTCTCCCCGAAGCTATCACAGAGTAATCAAGGTTGCTCGCACAATTGCCGATCTGGATAATTCCGAAGAGATAGAAGCATCACACATATACGAAGCACTGCAGTATCGTGTGAAAGTGTAGCACTCATCAGCTATCAACAATCCACATCCGGAGATGGTATGACACAATGGTGTTGGTATCTATGCTCTACATAAAAGGAGCGCCTTCCTCTACGGGGAAGGCGCTCCTTTTATGCACCACTACCAACACTCATTAAAATGGATTCCTACCTCCACGCACCTCAAAGTGTACATGTACTCCAGTTGAGCGACCGGTAGTGCCCATAATACCTATCTGCTGTCCTTGAGCGACATACTCTCCAACCGCCACATCGTTGCGGCTGAGGTGTGAGTAGAGTGTTTGCGTACCATTGGGATGGCGCACCACAATATACTGACCATATCCTCCATTCCAACCGCTGGGCTTAGATACTATCACTTCACCAGCAGCCGCAGCACGAACCGGCATTGCAACACCGCCCGGAGACGCCAAGTCTACCGCGTTGTATCCATGAATACCTTGTGTTTTTATAGCGCCCGGAGCGGGATGCACCAGTGCAGCCTTGCTACTTACCGTACCTGAACTTTTCTTTGGTTGCGGTCGTGAAGCAATGCGGCGCGTAGTCTTTGCTGTGTCTATCTCTCCACCCGGAATCAGTAATGTATCTCCGACCGCAAGGGTATCGTTGGCGCTGAGGTTGTTGTATGAAAGTACCTCATCCATGTCAGCTCCATACCTCTTTACAATGCTGCTTATGGTCTCTCCCTTTGCAACCGTATGCTGCACACCTACAATCGGCAAGATAACCAACGTGTCCCCGGGTCGGATACTCTCCGCACTTGGCAGGTCATTCGCCCATAAGATGGTATTGGTGGTCACACCGTACATTTCCGCAATCTGCGAAAGTGCGTCTCCCTCACGCACCACATATACACTTATCTCTCCACCACTGTTGGAAGATGCCGCAATCTCATCGGCACCCACCGGACCTGTTGCGATCAGCGCTCCGTTTTCCGCATAAACATCACCTCCTCCGATTGCTCCTTGCGCCTTTGCGGACACGGTTGCCGATAACAGCGGCGTATACAATGCCGAGTAGTCAACACTCTCCGCTGCCGTTGCATCTGCCACATCACTTTCTCCAAGAAATTGGAACAGAGAAGAGAGTACCCCCGCATATACTGAAAAGGGCAACAGCAATACCAGCAAAAGCGGCAAGAGCAATCGCTTCACAGTTTGCTGGTGGTAATATGTCTTCTGATCATCGCGCGCACCAGTGCGCTGGATACTTGAGGGATCAGTGTCTTGTGTTGTCTGTTTTATATGTTTCTCGTTATGGTCTCTCCGCTTTGTTGCTCCCGCTACGGTATAGTGCTTCCTCCAACCATGTCCACGAACCGAATCGTCCGTGTGTTTGTACGCGAACAATGATACTAAACTGAGTATATGGGTCAATTGACGTATTGCACTTTTTTAATCTACTGTAAAATTAAGAAATATATGGCTTAAAATAGGCAATTTTTAAGGCATTGACAGATTAAGAACATATTTCATGATTTAACACATGTCGGTGCGGGTTCGGGTGTACGGCGCTTTATTGTACCTATAATATCCGTTTTTTGTAAAAAAAACTGTTGCAGGGTATAGTTACGCACAACGTATGGAAAAGAAAGCACATTTGCAAGAACTCAATCAGGCACAACAAGAAGCGGTCACTGCCACACGAGGACCCCTGTTGGTACTTGCAGGTGCGGGTTCGGGCAAAACACGTGTCATCACACATCGCATTGTGCACCTGATTCTCAATGGCATTCCCCCACACAACATCCTGGCACTTACCTTCACCAACAAAGCTGCGCAGGAAATGCGCGAACGCGCAATGAATCTCATCGCCCAGCATGCGGGAAGCAGACGTGCTGTGTTGGATACGGCGCCGATGGTGACCACATTTCATGCATTTGGTGTGCGTGTGCTGCGTGAACACCATGACATGCTGCAGCTACCCCGCCACTTTGTGATTTATGATCGCAGTGACAGTACTCGTGCAATCAAAAAAGCGATTCTTGATGCGGGCTACGACCCCAAACAATTTGAACCGAGAAAGATGCTCTCCATGATCTCTCGCGCAAAGGGTGATGCAATAACCCGCAGCGAATATCTGGAAAGTGCTTCGTCCTACCTGGAACAAGTATGTGCGGACGTGTGGGAGCACTACAACCATACGCTTGGTGCGGAGCGGGCACTGGACTTTGACGATTTATTGGTAAAAACACTGCACCTACTTGAGTCATATCCAACCGTACGGGAGACGTTACAAAAGCGCTATTCCCACATACATATTGACGAGTACCAGGACACCAACAAAGTACAATTTGCCATTGCCAAATTGCTGGCAGGAGACACGCAAAACATATGTGTCGTGGGAGATGTGGACCAAAATATATATTCCTGGAGGGGAGCGGATATAAAAAATGTACTGCAATTTGAAAAAAACTTTCCGGGTGCGAAAACGGTCTTCCTGGAAGAAAACTACCGCTCAACGGGTACCATCATCGCCGCTTCAAATGAGATCATTGAAAAGAATGTAAATCGCATTCCCAAAAAAGTTTTTACCACAAACCAAGAAGGTGAGAAGATAACACTCTTCGCCGCACGCACCGCAACTGACGAAGCTGAACATGTTATGCTCAGCATTAAGTCTCTTCTTGCGAACGGTGCGTCACCCTCCTCCATTGCCATCTTGTATCGCACCAACTTTCAGTCACGCATTCTTGAAGAAGCCTGCATGCAGTACGACATTCCCTACCAGCTCTTGGGGACCAAGTTTTTTGAGAGAAAGGAAATTAAAGATGTGCTCTCGTATCTGCGCCTGGCACTCAATCCGCAGTCCACTGCGGACCTCAGCAGAATCATTAACACTCCCACGCGTGGCATTGGTAAGGTCACACTGCTGAAAGTGCTTGAGGGAAAACAATCGGAACTACGTGGTGCTACATTGCAAAAAGTGGATCGTTTTTATCAAATAATGCAAGACATTGCGGACCACGCTCGCACGGAAACTGTTTCAAAAACAATCGCTTTCATTATAAAACGCAGTGGTATTGAGGTAAGCCTGAAAAAACAGGGCACAGAAGATGATTTGGCGCGGTTGGAAAACTTGCGAGAATTGGTAACACTCGCCACGCGTTATGATGACCTGGGTCCGGAAGAGGGTGTTGAGGCACTTATTGAAAATGCCGCTCTGCAGAGTGACCAGGACGAACTACAAAAAAAAGAGGAGCATGACGCGGTACGTTTGATGACCGTCCATGCCGCAAAAGGTCTGGAGTTTCCCTACGTCTTCATCACCGGACTGGAAGAGGGGCTGTTTCCGCACGCTCGCTTGGACGATTCAGGGGTTGACCATGAAGAGGAGCGCCGCCTCTTTTATGTGGCACTCACCCGTGCAGAAAAAAAAGTGTTCCTCAGCTACGCACACCTGCGCACCATTTTCGGGCAGCAACAGGTAAACATTCCCTCATCGTTTCTCAATGATATCAGCACCAAATATATAGAAACTGTAAACGACGACCCCTACGCAAGTGACTGTGGATACGAAACGACGGTGTTTCTGGACTAATTATAGTGTACCAAATACATACCAAGAGGTACCGAAAGGGGCGCAACACAATATGATACCTACTCTCGTCAGAAGCACTTTCCCGTCCGGTTGTATGCGTCAAGAAAAAATGTTTTTCATCAAAATACACCCTGGTTGCGTTTGGGTGGAAAAATACGTAAGGTAGGAACATGATTGACATACCAAAAATAGATGCAAAAAAGTCACTGGGGCAGCACTTCCTCAACAGCGAGATTGTTCCGGAGTGGATGTGTAATGCCGCAGATCTTTCCCCCGAAGAGACGGTGCTGGAAATCGGACCAGGCACCGGTATGCTCACCCGTGCGCTTTTAAAACGGGGTGCGCGAGTTCTTGCACTGGAAACAGACATCCGCGCAGTTGAAACACTTTCAAAAACCTTTGCAGACGCTTGCCACTTAGGCGCATTGACGATCATTCACGCTGACGTACGCTCATACGATTTTGCATCACTACCACAACTTACCCGTGGCAAGTACGCGGTTGTGGCAAACATTCCCTACTACTTATCGGGCTTTCTGTTCCGCACTTTTCTGGAATCAGCAGTGCAACCGCACACGTTGGTTTATCTGGTGCAAAAAGAAGTCGCCAAACGCGTCTGCGGCAATATCTCGAAAGGGGAGAAAGAGTCACTGCTCTCTCTTTCGGTGCAAGCATACGGCACCCCGCACTATGTGCGCACCGTTTCAAGGGGGCACTTCTCACCTCCTCCAAAGGTTGACTCGGCAATTGTTGCCGTACGGAACATATCCAAGCACAACTTCACACAGGTGGATGAGAAATTGTTTTTCCATATATTGCACTTGGGTTTTGCGCAAAAGCGTAAGCAACTACTCGGCAATCTGGCAAGAGTATACGACCGTGATATACTTACACACATTTTTTCCACAGCAGGTATTCCCGTTTCCACACGATCGGAAGATGTTGCACTGGAAAAATGGCTAAAACTGGTACAGGAAATAAATAAACAGTGCAATACATAGCTTATACAGTATATACACAGCGATTATACACAAGTTAACCACAGCATTTCCCGTATTGTTGCGGTGCGCTGGTATACTTATATATGTATACACCTATGTTATCCGCACAAGCAAGAATTGCCGCTGCGCTACTATTTGCCGCCACAATCATTTCAACTTCGCTCTTTCTTCGTGCAAATACAAATACTCCAACGGTACCCACAGATAACGGTGACCAATCCGCTGTAGTGGTCACCACCGCCCCAGAGCGCAAACCACTACCGGAACTGGACCAAAACAATGACGGAGTACCCGATTGGCAGGAAGCATTGCAGGTGACCACCCCTCTTGAAATTACAGGTGAGCCGGACGAAAACTACACCCCGCCGGAAACACTGACGGAACAATTTTCCCTCACCTTTTTCCAAAACATGGTGCGCGCAAAAAACTACGGAGCGTTTGGCGCATCAACTGACGAACTGGCTGAAAACAGTGTCGCCACACTCGTGCAACAGACCCAAGATACCCTCTTAACCGAAAAGGACATTGTCGTGAGTGACGATGTGAGCCTCACAGCTCTAAGCACCTACGGCAACACCGTCGCGGATATTTTACTAAACGGTCCACAAACCGATGATGAGAATGAAGCTGAGATACTCTTACAAGCGCTCCGTGCACAAGATGCAGAGTCATTGAAAAAATTAGATGCAAAAATTGCGGCATACACGTTTTTTCTTGAAACACTGAAGGAGGTACCGGTTCCAAGCACGTTGCGCAGTGAGCACCTCTACTTACTGAACAGTATACAGGCGGTACAATCTGACATTGCGGCTATGCGCAATACATTTCAAGATCCCATGTTTGCATTGATACGAATCAAACGATACCAGGAAGATACGCAAGCACTATTGACTGCACTACAAACAATATATACCACCTTGGAGAGATCGGGAGTTGTCTGGACCCCGGGATCACCTGCGTACGTTTTAACTACCGGAGATAATTAAAATTAAAAATCATGTACAAAGTAACACACAGCAACATACGAAAAACAGGTGCGACACTCTGTTCCGCGGTATTGCTCATCGCCTTTGTCATAGCTCCCGTATCTTTACAAGGTACCGTACAAAAAGCACAGGCGCAGTTCCCCACTGTTGAAGTGGGACCTTTGGTGGGTATCAGCAAAGCAAACACGGTTTTCAACTCCATATCACAAAACCTGCAGAGCATTTCAACCATGAAAGATACGACACTTGATCCGATTGCCTACGCAATTGCGAAGATGCTCTTGAAAAATATGACACAGAGTATCCTTAACTGGATCAACTCGGGCTTTCAAGGAAACCCCGCTTTTGTGACCGACCTCAAGCAAATGCTTTTGGACCAAGCGGATGCTATTGCGGGCGACTTTATATACAACGATCCGGCACTTAACCTCTTGTGCAGCCCATTTCAGCTTGATGTAAAAATAGCGCTTGCGACGACCTATCAGGAGAGAACATATGGGAACTTTAGTGAAGCACAGTGTACCCTCTCTGACGTGAGTGAAAACATGCAAAGTTTCTTGGCGGGAGACTCTTTTGACCCGGCAAGTTGGTTTGAGGTGACCCAAAACCCTGCAAACACCCCAACCGGCGCCTACCTTGCCGCCGAGCAAGAGCTCTATGCGCGCATTGCGGATGCACAAGGTAATACCATCAAAAATCTGGACTGGGGACAGGGGTTCCTTCCTTTCAAGGTCTGTAGCGACACTGACGTGGCAAACGGCACGCAAAAGAACTGCACCATCACCACTCCCGGCAAAGTCATTGCCGATCAGGTAAACCAATCACTCAATGCTGGTCAGGAGGCGCTCATTACCGCAGATGAAATCAACGAAATTATCGGCGCACTGTTTGCACAGCTGGCACAGCAGGCAATCACCGGTGTCAATGGTCTTCTGGGACTGGGTGGCAACTCCGGTTTCAGTGATAATCGCTTCGGCCCAAACAACGACCAGTCCTACCTTGAGGCACTCAAAGATGAAAATATGCCGGGGGGAGTTGAAAACCCGTTGATTGAAGCGGTTGCTCGCGAAGAGAAGCATATTGAACTGCAAAACCAAGTCATCAGCGAAATCAACAACATAGAGGCGTATCTCAACAATGCCAAAAACCAATACGGCTCGTGTATCAACCTATCAATGCCGCAGAAGCTGATAGACGAACGAGATAAGGCGATTAGTGCGGTTATTCAATCAACCAGTGTCTTGCCTATACTAACCGAGATGCGGGACAAATTCGCACAGACAACAGACCCGCAGGAGCAGGCAGACATTATAGATACCTATAACCAAATGCAGGCAGACGGTAGTGTGGTTGACCTGTCCGCCAACAACCTGCTTCAGGTGTTCATAGACTTTGAGCTGAAGGACGATATTAAGCAATTCAAACGAAAAATAGACAGTCAGAAACGCAGTTGCGAAGACGATGAAGAATCATAGTGCGAGATGTTCACGCAGTCACACTTTTCCGGAAGCTTGTCAACGTGGTGACAAATAATTCTTTTTGCAGATAGAGCACGGTACAATAGGGAATATGGGAATGTTCATGCATCGGAATATGAACCTGCTTTTGCGTGTGCTCGTGGTGTGTTTCGGAGTGTGGTATACGCTATTCTTGAGTACACAAACTGTAAATGCACAAGAAACAACACTACCAATTGGACCAAGTGGATCACCTTCTGTTGATGCATTTGTCAATCCAAACAATGACATTCCTATCCGACCTGTTCTCAATGAAGACAACAACAATCCGAATGTTGGAGGAGATGCCGGTGCTGGAGGCGGTGGTACGGAAACTACAAATGAGCCGGATGAAACGGAATCAAAAATATACAACGCAGCAGTATCACTTGGCGGCTGGATTGCCGGATTGGGGGGTGCAATTTTTGACCTTGCTATTGATAGGGTGGTTTTAAGAATGGGTTGCTGGTTTACCGATGACCCGAAAGCTGTTCAAAACGCTGACTGTGCTGATATCCCCCTTGGGCAAATTGGCGGAGTGGTAAACGCACTCTGGACGGTGGTGCGCGACCTGTTTAACGTACTGTTTATCTTTGCGCTGGTGTGGATTGGACTGCGCACCATCTTGTTTACCGACGATACACAGACAAAGAGAGCCCTTGGTTTACTTATTGTCGCCGCACTGCTTATTAACTTCAGTTTGTACTTCACCAAGGTGGTTGTGGACGTGGCAAACTACACCGCCGTTTCCATACATGCCGTTGCAACCTCCGGTATCAGCAACCCCGATGGTTTTGGATTCGGCACACAACCAAAGGGTAATGACAAAAATGCAGCAGCTACCAGTTACAAAGTGACCGGACAAAGTTTATCAGCCGCCTATATGCAAGCGCTGAGAATCTCAAGTTGGTTCTCGGGAAGTCCGGTCAAAAATATCATATTATTTTCCATAGTTGTTGTGATTTTTTCCATTATTCTCGGCATGACACTTGCCTATGGGGGTCTAATGCTTATCGCGCGCTTTGTAGCATTAATTATTTTTATGATTTTCTCTCCCGCCATGTTCCTGGGGTGGGTGCTGCCAAACTTTAAAAAGTATGCGGATATGTGGTGGAGTAAATTCCTCTCCTACAGTTTTTTTGCACCGGCATATATATTTATGCTCTACCTGGGGCTCTTCACACTTATACAAATGGAAAACATGTTCGCAAACACCAGCTACTCCGCTGCATTTGGCACCTCTTGGACACCGGACACCTTCACCATTTTCCTGTTTTTTGCCATCGGTATCGCATTTTTACTTGCAGCAACCAAGGTAGGGGAACAGATGAGCAGAAACGGATCCACTATGGCTGCAAATGGACTCAATAAAGTTAAAGGATGGGGATTGGGATTTGCATACCGCAATACGGTAGGACGCGGTATGAATCATGTTATTAAGGGCAGAGACGCCCTGGATAGACGCTTTCAGCAGAGCGAAGCAAAAGATAAAGAGCGCAGTCGCATAGGGCGCATAGGTATGCGCACACTACGAGGTGCGACAAAGGGAGTAGTTGTCGGTGGGGAACATAGACGCAGAGCGATGGTGAATATGCGAGACAAAAACGTGGGAGACTATGGGTACACGGAAGGAGTAAGTGCGGAAAAGGAGCGCAAGGAAAGAAATGCAAAAGAAATCAAGCAGCGAGAAGTGTTGCAGACACTGCAGGAGACAACCGAACAATCACCATACTCAGCAAACACCAAACGAAGGGTGTCATATTTGACAACGTCTGAGGTAGACGAGATAGCAAAAGATTCTAAGAAAAAGAACCTACTGATACAAAATGCGTCGTACCTCAATGAAAACCACTTGAAAAAACTGGAGAACGATCATCCTGAACTATACAATCAAATAATGGAGAGGCGCTCCAAAAATCAAAAAAGGTGGTTCCAAGCTGATCCCGTACAATTCATTTCAAGTTTGAGTAAAAAAGATTTTGCAAATGTAGATAAAAGCATCTTGGAAGATAAGTCCTTTATACAGGCGCTGCAAAACCACCCCGATCACCCGTTAAGTGCGGAAGTACTCTCACAGATTGCAAAAAGTAAGGCCCATAAGCGTACTATAGGACAACACGTCATTGAGGTATATGGTGCTGAAAAGGATCCTATGCGTCTACCTGCGGATATTTTTGGATTTATGACTAGTGGAGCCGGAGCTCAATTTCTACCTGAGGACTATCATATACGTATGAATAACGCCACACGCAAACAGTCCCAACCGAAAAATACCGCATCAACCCTGCACTCTCGGGGTGCAGCATACCAAAAACGACGTAACCGCCCAATCAAATAGTCTATGATAATCACCGAAGAACAACGAACCGAAGCACTACTGCAGCTACCTGCGCACCTGCAGGATATATATACCTCCCCCGAGGTGGGACACACCATGTTTGAGGTGTTTGCAAAATACACCCTACCTGACGAATACTATGTAACATATGCTCGTATTGTCGGTGATGCTATTTTAGGACTGCACAAAACAAAAGATATTCCGCAAAAGCTACAAGACGAACTTGGTGTCAGTGCCGATGTATCACAGCGCATTTTGGGAGAACTCTCTGTTGTGCTGCAACCACTTATAGAGCACGAACAGCAATCACTGGAACCGGATCGCAGTGGGCTATCTCAGCTTCAACAAAACTTCGCGCAACTGCGAGAGGAGGCGACCAAAGAACAGCAAAGCTCCGGAAAGGAAAACACGATACCTGCCGACTTGCCAACAGGGCACGTTGCTTCCGTGGACACAAAAACAGAAACATCCCCAACAGCAGAAACTACAGAAACCGACACTACGACGGCACCCACAGACACCCCAAAAACAGCAACAAAAGACGTACGGGCAATGCGCACCATGGCACATGATGTCACCCGTATTCACGGCTACGGGGCATACCGCGATCTCTTCCCGGACGAAGAGGGGAGCCAAGCGCATAAAGAGGAAGTGATTAAAAGCGCCACACAAGAGGAGCTGTTGCAAAAAAAGCCAAAACTGGCTGACAAACCCGACTACTCAGACCCGCCCGGATAACTTCTCCTCACGCAACACTCTTCATCGCGCCGCAACACGGTGTATAATGTTCATACTGTTCTATGCGTTTTGAAGTTCCTCAGTTTATTGAAATAGACGATAAGATATTTGGTCCCTTTACCTGGAAACAGTTTATCTACTTGGCGGGTGGGGGAGGTATAGCGGGAATTTTATTTATTACCTCAAAGTTTCTGTTTGTACTCATCGGTTTACCGGTTTTGAGCTTGGCTGCGGCACTGGCATTTTATCCGGTAAACAACAGGCCCTTTTCCGTTTTTCTGGAGGCGATGATTTCTTTTTACCGGTCAAACCGTCTGTACTACTGGAGGAAAAAAAAGGAAAATGTCTACCGCAGTGAGAACCGTGTAATGACACCCACAGTAACTCATAGTGCTCCCATACCGCAACGCAACAGGGGAGGACTCAACTCGCTGTCCCGCAAACTGGAGTTAAGCGCGTTGCAAAAACAAGAATAAACATGCCAAGGAACGGTACTGCAACACAGGACTTTGTCCCCATACAAGACATTAAACAAAATGTGGTCATTATGAAAGATGGGCGCATGTGCAGCATACTGCTTGCCTCGTCTATCAACTTTGCGCTGAAATCGGTTGATGAGCAGCGGGCGATTTTGGGGCAGTTTCAAACGTTTCTCAACACACTTGACTTCTCCATACAGTTTTACATACAGTCGCGGCGGCTGGACATAGAACCATACCTGGATCAACTGCGGGAGCGTGAGCCGAAGCAGGACAATGACCTGATGCGCATACAGGTGCGCGAATACATTGACTTTATCCAAACCTTTGTGCGTGAAGTGGATGTAATGAGTAAAAACTTTTTTATCGTCATCCCCTACACGCCCAAAATAATAGACCTCGGTACCGGTATCGGATCAGTCATCGGCAACAAAAAACAGACACAAAACGATGAGACCTCATTTGAAGAGCACCGGTTGCAACTGGAACAGCGCGCATCATTGGTGGAGCAGGGTCTGAACCGAATCGGCGTGCGAACAATAATGCTGGAGGAAGAGGCGTTGGTGGAGTTGTACTACCATATCTTCAACCCGGCGGATGTGAGCGGTTCAGCTCCTGAGCGGGGGTAGCTGTACAAAAACGCATATTGCGCAAGCATCACATACTTGCGAAAATGGTAAAGAACAGTATGGGTATCTTAGATTTTCTACAACCAAAACAACCAAAAAGTGCCGATACCGCATCGGAAGTAAATGAACTTATTGACACGTCACAAGCGCTCCTGACGCTGCAAGATGTCATCGCCCCGTCAGGTGTGGAAATAGGACAACGCCTGATAAATATAAGCGGCACCTACGCGCGTACTTTCTTTGCCATATCATATCCACGCTACTTAAACGACGGCTGGCTGGAACCGATTTTGGATATGGAAAAAGAAATGGACGTATCTATCTTTGTACATCCCATTGACACCGCCAGCACACTTAAAAAATTTCAAAAAAAAGTTGCCGAGGTACAAAGCCAGATTAACGCCCGTGCGGAACAGGGGATGGTGCGCGATCCTCAACTGGAAGCCGCTTACCGCAACCTGGAAGATCTGCGTGACAAACTGCAGCAAGCGGAAGAAAAACTATTTGATGTGGGTCTCTACATAACCATATACAGCGAAAATGAAGCGACGCTGAACAAAACCGAACATGAAATCAAAAACATTCTTGATGCGCGACTGATATACATCAAACCGGCCCTGTTCCAACAAGAACAGGGGATAAAGAGCACCTTGCCGTTTATGGACGATCAGTTGATGGTGCATAACAAATTCAACTCCTCGCCACTGTCCAGCTTCTTTCCCTTTACATCATTTGATCTCACCTCCGACACCGGTATTCTCTACGGCATCAACCGACATAACTCGTCACTGGTTTTGTTTGATCGTTTCCAACTGACAAACTACAACTCAGTCACCTTTGCCACCTCCGGTGCGGGTAAATCATACACCACAAAACTTGAGATACTCAGGTCACTGATGTTTGGAACTGAGGTGATTGTGATTGATCCTGAACGGGAGTATGAATACCTTGCCGAAGCAACAGGTGGGCGTTTTTTCAACATCTCACTATCCTCCGCACACCATATAAACCCATTTGACCTTCCCACCCCTCAAGAAGATGAAAATCCCGAAGACTTGCTGCGTTCGCACATCATAGAATTGATAGGGCTCTTTAGACTCATGCTTGGCGGACTCTCCTCCGAAGAGGAGACACTCATAGACCAGGCGATACGTGAAACATACGCACTGAAAGATATCACCGGTGACGCAAACTTTGCCGACATGGAGGCACCGCTGCTGTCAGACTTTGAAATGGTGCTCGCAGGCATGGAGGGGAGCGCGTCGCTCATTTCCCGACTGCAAAAATACACTTCGGGAACCTGGTCCGGCTTTATGAATAAACCGACCAACGTGGACATACACCAAAAGTTTGTCGTCTTTTCTCTGCGTGACATGGAGGATGAACTGAAGACTGTTGCCATGTATATCATCACACACCACATATGGGGAGCTATTCGCAGACGTTTGACAAAGCGACTGCTGGTTATTGATGAGGCGTGGTGGATGATGAAAAGTGAAGATACCGCCTCTTTTCTGTTTATGCTCGCCAAGCGGGGGCGTAAGTACTACCTGGGTCTATCAACCATCACACAAGATGTGGACGACTTTTTACGCTCTCCTTATGGTATACCGATGATTACCAACTCGTCACTGCAGCTGTTGATGAAACAGTCACCCACCGCTATTGATAACATTCAAAACACCTTCAACCTTACCGATGAAGAGAAGTACCTGCTACTGGAGTCAAATGTCGGGGAGGGTATCTTTTTTGCCGGACTCAAACATGTGGCGATTCGTGTGATTGCCTCATACACGGAAGATCAAGTCATCACCTCAGACCCGTCACAAATCTTACAAATTAAAAAAGCGCGAGAAGAACTGCGTGCCTCGCAAAAGTAGCCTATGGTGCCACCAAAGAGTAACATAGCTCAAAACCGCACCCAAAGAAAAGCTAACCGCAGTAACACCGCAGCACACTTCTCACACAGCAGGCCGACACGTTCCGGGCGCATCGTGCGCCGAAGGAGCACGAGTGATCAAGCCCGACAAAACGCCCACCGCCCAATCCGTCACCAAATCCCGCGCGTGCCTGTTGTCGGTAGACGACTAAACCGCTCCCTGGCAAAAGCAAAGACCGATAAAAAGGTAAAAGCCATTGTCCGTGGTGGATTTATCGCATACGCTCTGGCGTGGTTTTACCCTGTGCAGCTTCTGTTTGCGCTACTTTTTATACTTGCATGGGGAGCGGCGAGTATGGGTGGTATAACAGGGTGGTTGGTAAGCGGCGTGGCGGAAACAGTCATGATGCTCTCGTGGATGCTGCTTATCGCACTTGGTACCGGTTTTATGATCTACGCCGCTCTCATGTTCTTTTTCAGCAGGATTCAGGTTTGGGGACATACATCCGTGCTTTTTATGTTTGCCGTGTGTCTTGCGGGGTACTTCGCACCACTTCTTTTCTTGTTCCCATGGGTGTTTCTATGGATTGCAGTGGTCATTTGGGCGCAAAAATAGCACACACCTTGCAGCATAACAGCTTCACTATCTCATGCTATGCTTAAGGTATGAAACGCTTTGTATCTATCCTTTTATATATCCCGCTCGTATACGCACTGGTGGCACCAACAGTAGGCAACGCTCAGATACCCCAGCCGGCAGCACCCTCATCGGTGTTAGTGCTCTCTCCACGCTACCCCGAACCGGGTGAACAAGTGACTGTGAGTCTCAACGACTACAGTATCAATACCGCAGGTGCACAGATACAGTGGTTTATTGATGGCAGTGAAATAGTGGAAGCGAAAAATGAAAGGAGTATCAATGTCACCGCCGGCACACTGGGATCAACTATGCGCATACAGACCATAACCACCCTCACCAACGGCGTACAAATCCCCACCCAAGTGGATATCACACCTGTTCGTGTAGATATGCTCATTGAAGCGAACACACTCACCCCTCCCTTTTACCGGGGGCGCAGCGTACCTGCCGAGGGAAGTACGGTGCAGGTAACCGCAATTCCTTTTGTGGGAGACAGCAGCAACCCGGAATCGTTTTCCTACACCTGGAGGGTGCAAGACAGAGTAATTGGTGGTGGGTCTCGGTTTGGTAAAAACTCAATCACCTTTTCCTCAGGTTTTGGAAAAAATATTCTCGTGTCTGTAGATATATACGACACCAAGGGGACACTGGTCACTTCTGACTCCATTGTGGTGCCACTGGTAAAGCCGGAACTCTATTTTTATGAAGTAAATCCACTGCGGGGTGTTATTCCTCTGGCAATACAAGATAGGTTTATTTTCGTGGGAGACGAGATTCGCGTCCGTGCAGAACCCTACTTTTTAGATGCATCACTACTATCACAAAACCCATTTATTGAATGGAAGTTGGATAACCGCACCGTACAAAATCCAAGCGCCGATCCGCAGGAGATAACCCTCCGCAAAGAAGGAGATCGTGGTTCTTTCACTCTGGAGTTTCATATACGCAACCTCCGGCAGTTGCTGCAGGGTATTAAAAAGTCGGTAACCATATCCTTTTAACCATGGCACTACTCCCTCACCGCAGAATAATCATACATGCAGTTGTGTTGAGTATACTGCTGCTTCCTGCGGTCACCTGGGGGCAGTCCTTGGGAGAGAAGGCATCAAGGAATTTCATTCCACTGGTAGGTATTCCTTATATAGAAGGGAATA
>WFTF01000049.1 GCA_015485575.1 Patescibacteria group bacterium
CGATTACGAAATGGGGGTTACACACGTAATGCGCGGAGAAGAGTTTATAGCAAGCACTCCAAAGTTCTTAAGTCTCTATGATGCACTTGAGATCCCGTACCCGAAATTTGTCACCATGCCGCCAATTATGGCTGCCGACGGAAAAAAGAAGCTCGGAAAACGTGATGGTGCAAAAGATATTCTTGAATACAAAAAGGAGGGGTATCTCCCTGAGGCAATGCTGAATTTTCTCGCGCTGATCGGATGGAACCCCGGCACCGATCAAGAGATATTTAGTAAAGATGAATTGATTGCGGCATTTTCACTTGAAAAAATACAAAAGTCGGGCGGCGCTTTTAACGAGGAGAAACTGCGCTGGATGAATAAAGAGTACCTGCAGCGTCTCACGCACACTAACTTCCTTGCCTATGTAAAAACTGCACTCCCCAAGTACATCTACACACTTCCACAGTACTCAGACCAGCGCCTGGAAAAACTGCTGCCAGTGATACGAGAACGGGTACATGTACAAACTGAAATTACTCATGCGGTAGAAGCAGGGGAGTACAGCTGGGCTTTTCAAGAACCATCGGTACCTGCTTCGTTGCTGCAGTGGAAACAAGACAAGACAGCAAAAGATGCGCTGCCTCGCCTGGAACAGGCATATACACTTTTGGAGAGAACTGACTTTTCCAATGTAGAAAATATCAAAGACGCACTCTGGGATTATGCATGTGAAGTGGGGAAGGGGCAATTACTCTGGCCGTTGCGGGTTGCTCTCACTGGACAAGAGCGTTCTCCAGATCCGTTTACCTGTGCCTATGTGCTCGGGAAGGAAGAAACATTGGAGCGAGTTCGCACTGCAATCAATACCATCACAAAATTAACATAACGCTGTCAGCTCATATGTATATGCTAAAATAAAATATGTTGCATATGAAAAGATGCGTGAGCAGTGTTATTTTCTATATGATTCTGCTGTTTACGCTGTTTGCTGTGCCAACACATTTCTCGATTGCGCAGTCCGACATACAGCAACTGCAACGGCAAATTCAAGAGAAAAACAGCAGACTCTCTGAGATTGAAGAGGAAATCGCCCAATACAAAGCCGCTTTGGAAGAAGTGGGTGCCGAAAAGAGTACGCTTCAAGATGCCATTAACCGCCTTGAGACTGAGCGCAAAAAGGTGCAGGCGGATATTGCCTATACCGAAAATAAAATTAACGCCACTGATCTCCAAATTCAAAAACTTACTCTTGAAATTGAAGAAACGGAGTTTGCTATCAAACAAAGTCAAGATGCAATACGCGCCATATTGCGCGAGATGTATATTTCGGACAATCAATCCTTCATTGAGGTGTTTCTCCAACAGGAAAACATTGCTGCTTTTTGGAACGAATACGCAGAGTTGGAAAAAATAAAAGAGAGCATGCGACAAAAAATTGCCAAACTGAAGAAACTGAAAACAGCATATGAAACGAAACGATCAGAAAGTACATCATTTAAACAGGAACTGGTGAACTTGAAGAGTCAGTACGTAGACCAAAACGCTATCCTACGCAACAGCAAGGCGGAGAAAGCAAAACTACTGGCGGCGACGAAAAACGAGGAAGCGAACTACCAAACGCTGCTTCAGAAAAAAATAGCAGCGCGTGACAAATTACTGGCAGAAGTACGAGACATTGAGTCACAAATTCAATTTATTTTAGACCCGAATACCATACCTGCACCCGGCACCCCGGTGTTTCGTTGGCCGCTTGAGAAACCCATTCGCATTACACAGTACTTTGGCTACACAAAGTTCGCACGAAGTGGAGCATACGGTGGTAATCAGCACAACGGTATGGATATGGCGGCGCCTGTTGGTACCAAGGCATATGCACCACTGTCAGGGACGGTGCGCATGACGGGAAATACCGATCTGGTGCCAGGGTGCTACTCATGGGGCAAGTGGGTACTCATTGATCATCCCAACGGACTCTCCACTCTCTTTGCTCACTTAAGTCAGCCTGCGGTAGTTCCCGGACAGAAGGTGAAAACAGGTGACGTGGTTGCCTATACCGGCAACACCGGATACTCAACAGGACCGCACCTGCACTATACGGTATATGTAACCGAAGGCGTTGAGGTGAAACAGTTTAATCAATTCAAAAAAGTAACCAGCTGTGGCGCCGCACTGTCTCCATTTGCAGCGATTGAAGCCTATCAAGATCCACTGGACTTCTTGCCACCTTTATAAACCCTTGATAACCCTGTGGATAAATAAAAAATAAACGGTGCAGAAGTGGGGAATAATATATATGCAATAGAGATATTGTAGGAACTTACCCGGTTATAAGCCCGCCACAAACGGCGGGCTTGTGGGCTTGCATATATAGCGCTTGCACTCCTCGGACACAGTGACATAATAAATACGCATGAAGTATCCGTTACCAATGTTTTTCGTCGCACTGGTGGGTATTTTAAGTATGACCGCGGTCACTTCCGATACTATCCGCAATACCGCATCGGTTATCTTCTCAGAGGACACATCCCTCAAACGCTGTCTGCAAGAAATTGAAGGTAATGCACAAAACAAATCCATAGATACCTATAAAATTCAACGTATAGCCGTCAATGCAGACGAGCGGAAGGATATAATCGTACAAAACACCGATACAGATGCATGCGGGTCAGTTGGCTGTATATATGAAATATGCCTGGTCAATTTCGAAGGGGAGATAACACGCATACCATTTGGCTTTGCCGCACAAACTATCACAGTTTCCCAAACCATCAACAATGGTATGCATGACATCATACTCAATGGAAACGGGACTACACTGTTGCAATGGGATGGTGAGATATACAGACCGCAATTGCAGTAATGACCAATAAACAAACTCAAGTGATAGCAACAGACTATCTGCGATATATCGAAATAAAAAACAGTATTCACTAAAAAGTAACCAGGAGCACATACAGAGGAGGTAGCATGATATTCTGCCAAAACTTTATTGCGATATATCGCAATATAACCCTGTAAGAGATAGGAAAGGTCACACATCATTTCCTACGGCAGATAAAATGTATAAAAATATCGTTGGTTCGCACAATATAGATAAGGAGGGGATCGCAGAAACAGGGGACAGAAAAGAGTTTGCGAGTATGTCTGAAACACTACTATTAAATGGTGCTGAGTATTCAAACACCATAGGGGAAAAGTGTGTACACTTGTATCACTATGCCTATATGACGGTTCGGATGTGATATGTCAAACTGGAAATAATCTCCGATAGCAGACAGATACAGTACATATCCCGCAAAGAAAAGATAGGGGGGCCATTGAAAAAAAATTTGAAAAGGTATGTACAGCCACAATGGCTAAAAATATGTACACGCGTTACGGCACACAAAATTATTTAATCTAAGAGAGCGTGATGCGACACAATAACACCTTGCATTACCCATAATGAAACCCTCACTGTAAGTAGAGTAGACTTGCGCCCTGCAACCTGACAAAAGCTAAAATAAGGATACAAAGTATAAAAAATATAATATGAAAGGAGCCATATTTTTATCCCCGTTATTCGTTTTACATATATTGTGCGAATATATATCTATTGTTACAATAAAGACATATGGCAACGCGCAAAAGTAACACACCACTTAAAGAGTATCTCTTCCCCTTCTTGGATTACTGTGAAATTGAGAAGGGCTTATCCAATAACACACAACGTAACTATCAGCAGTACCTAAACCTCTTTTTCAAATGGCTGGAACGCATAAAAAAGCCGAACCTCAAGCCACACGAATTGACCTCCGAACACATCTGGGACTATCGCCTTTTTATCGCCCGTACCTATAAGACCCCTCGTGGTGAACTTTTAAGCAAGAAGTCACAAAACTACTATCTCATTGCTCTGCGTGCCCTACTCTCCTTTCTTGCGGAACGAGATATTGAAACGCTTCCCGCAAGTAAAATAAAACTTGCAAAGCAAAAAAATGAAGAGACCATCTCCTTTCTGGATATTCATGACATAGCGGCGATGCTGGAGATACCTGATACAAGCACAAAAAAAGGTCTGCGAGATAGAGCGATTATGGAGCTGTTTTTCTCCTCCGGCATGCGCATCTCTGAGCTTGTTGCATTAAATGTTGATCAACTATCCATGCTCAAAGATAACGATACCAAACGTACCTACGAACTATCCATTGTGGGTAAAGGAAAACATGTACGTACCATTTTCATATCCCCTCGTGCGGCGCACTACCTGCGCAAGTATCTCAAGATGCGGCGCGATGTTGCCAAACCGCTGTTTATCAATCTTCGGTCTAAAAATCCTGACTCCACACGCCTTTCAGCGCGGTCTATCCAAAAAATGATTTCTCGTACCGCTCTGCTGGCGGGTGTATCAAAAAAAGTCACCCCGCACACATTGCGGCACACCTATGCAACCGACCTGTTAAATCATGGTGCGGATCTGCGTTCCGTTCAAGAGCTTCTGGGCCACAAAAATGTCGCCACAACACAGATATACACCCACGTGACCAACAAACGTCTGCGTGATATTCATGAGAAATTCCACGGTGGCGACGACCTATAATAGACATCGTTTACTTCTCCATTCAGTTTGATGCAACAAAGTGGCCTTCTAATAAAGTCGCTATATAGCGGTCATAGTCAGATCTGTGTTCAGTGAGAAAAATATTCCGCCTCCCTTGCCTGGTGAGTCTCGCTTCAATTTCAGGGTGACGCTGGAGGTAGGTATCTAACTTATTTGGGATTATACGATGCTGTGAAAAAATGGAGAAAGTACTCCCAAACCGTTCCTGTAGCGCATCTGCCAACAGCACATAGTGTGTACAGCCGAGAATCACACCATCTATCCGCTCCCCTGTTGCCAATTTCTTGTCAATGTGGGTTGCAATATGTGACACCGCCTCACCTATCTTACCCTCCTCAATAAGCGGTACCACTTTTGGTGTTGCAATAGACTCTATTTTTGTATCTATTTCATTCCTTTTGCCTAGCTCCAGATGATACTTGCCTGAACTGACAGTCCGCTTTGTGGCAAACAAAAGAACCTTTTTACAGGCACTATCTATCACCTCCTCCACCACGGGTACAATCACACCGAGTATTCTTCTGTGCGGATAATACTCCGGTAGAAACTCATCTTGCAGCCGTCGCAATGTCTCCGCCGAGGCAGTGTTACACGCTATAATAATCAGAACACAGTCTCTCTCAAACAGATGCTGTATTCCCTGTTTTGTCAGCCGGTATATTTCCGCTTCCGTTTTGTCACCATAGGGCAAATGCTGAGTGTCTCCATAGTATTCATAGTCATACCAGGGCAGCTTGCTCGTGACTGCCTTGAGAATCAACAAACCACCCAATCCTGAGTCAAATAAACCTATTTTCATATCTACACTATACCAAAAGCAGCACCATACCGGAGACACGGATGTGTTTCTTGCAACAGTTTTCGTATCAGTATTTTCGGATCACCCCCGTTACAATGGCAGCAACACGTAGTTGATATTCGGGATAAATGGGTTTTAAGAGTTTATTTGCCGGCTCCAGCCAAACCTTTTTTCCGTCCGTCCTGAAGTACTTCAGCGTCCAGCCACCATCCACCTCCGCAATCACAATGTCTCCATCTTTTGCTGTCTGCGCACGCTCGGCAATAACCAGGTCTCCCTCATCAATATGTGCTTCAATCATAGAGTCTCCCTTCACTTCAAGGAGAAACGTTTTTTCCTTTTTAGGAATCAGGTATTCTTCAATACTGAGTGTATCAAGCGTTTGTGAGTCGGCTGTACTTGGTATACCTGCTTCCACCAACCCCAAAATGGGTACTTCTCCCGCGCGGAGAGTTGGCAACAGTTTGCCTTGAGCATCTTTCTCCAAGACTCCGGCATCTATCAGCTTCTGTACCAATTTGTATGCCGCATTTTTTGATTTAAACCCAAGCAACTGCATGATTTCCGCATAACTGGGCATGCGTTTGTGTGTATGGTAGAAGGTAAAAATCTTTTCTTGCGGATCCATATACTGACTACACTACACACGACTAAAAAAATTGAAAAATAGAGGACTGCGTATAGAGCGCCGACGCTGCTCTTCTTTACGAATCGCCTGCAGTAACTGCTTATGACGGCGCGCCTCCCGCTTGTAATCATAGTGGTGCAGTATCTTGTGATCAATGACTCCATTGAGTTTTTGAATCTCTTGATTAAGCGCTTTGAGATATTGTTGTTTGTTCATATGCTCTATTCCCTGCTAAGTAATAACTATCTCCAAGTATAGGTGAACGTACGTTCACTGTCAATACATAGGCAACTCTTTTACTGTGGAAAAATAGAGACGCTTCTATTTCAACCGACTTCTTGAAATCTAGGCACGAGCGTGCCGTCTACGTCTATATGTTCTTCAAACATTACTCGTGGGCGGATGAAAACCGGTTTTGGTCCCAGGTCATCGGTATCATACTGTGCCTGGTAGACCACACACTCCTGCAGTGGTTCGGACTCGGTGAAATACCCGAAGGCAAGCACTATGTATTCTCTGTTATTTTTATAGTGTCTATACCGCTTTCCCACTTCTGCTGTCATATGCATATACTACACACATGCTTGTTACCTGCGCTGCGTTTGGTAAATGGCATTGATCGCCAATGATGCAATAACACCTATGATAAATGTCCACTCAATGGAAAGGAAGAGGGTGAGCACAACCATAATCAAGAGCGCTGCTGTACGCCCCAGGTGCGATGCCATCTCCCGCATAACGGTGAACTCATCCACATATCTCCCCTGCTCCCCTGACATATCGTATAAAATAGCACTGTAGGGAGTCTTTAAGAATATTTTTGTAATGTTGTGATAGAGACCGACAATGAAAATCTGTGACGCGGTAAAGACAAACATTTTTACGACCCAGCCGGCAGCATAGAGTAGACTTCCCCGCTTCAGTGTCTGGATTTTATGTGCTCCCTGACTATCAATGTGTCTTCCAACAAATAATTGTACCGCAATGGTTACCGCAACAATCACCGTAGACAACATGCCTATTTCAAGAAAGTTACCCTGCAGCACCTCGTACAAGAATATGGGCCACGCGATGAGTGTGACAATTATCTCGGCACCGTTTGCAATCTCACCAATAAGTATATTGCGAAATGAGGGAGAGAACAGCTGCTGCACTGTTTCTTTGTAGGTCCATGTAAATCGCTCCTCCACAGCGGGGACAAACAGATATGACACCCCGGCAAGTGTCAGCAATAAAACGCCCACTGCAAACAATGTTTCGTACCCGCTATTCTCAATAATGTAGCCCGCCAAAATAGGACCGAGCATCCCCATAAAAGCAATGGTGGCAAACATTAATGATACGTCTCGCCCTCTCTCCCCACCTGTTGTAAATGCCGTAAAGTCAACATGGTACGGCACCCAGTGAAAGATGCGGAACGCAACAATACATACAAACAGCGGTAAGAGTAGTATCCAAATGTTGGCAGTAGTGGTAAAAAAGAGAACAAGAAATTGACCTACCGAAAAGAATGCCCCCAACGCAAGTGTCCTGCTAAAGCCGATATGGTTGGTGACATGCATCCCCGGTACCAACAACAGCGCATACCCCAGTGATGTTGCCGCATAAAACAGACCTACAACCCAAAACTGTTCACCTGTATTGGTATAAAGAAAAATGGGCACAAACAGACCCATAAGTGCTGTGGCAAGCCCTTGTATGAGACGTTTTGAGATAAAAAGCTGCACAAAGCCGGACTTTCGCTGCGCGCCGTGACGCATTAACCGTGTCAACACTACTGTAATTCGCTCCATATCACTCTAGTATACCTCAGGGTGTGTAGCCGGGAGAGTGGTCATACACAGCCGTATCGTTCTCCTATGACCGACCACGGTGCACCAACTTTTTCATACGTTGATACTGTGCTTTGGTAATCGGGAGAATGGATAGTCGATTGCCCTTTTTCACAAGTTGCATGGAAGCAAATGCTGGATCCGACTTTATCTGCTGCAGTGTGAGTGTCCTTGGAAATTTTTCCACCAAACGCACGTCCACACACAACCACCGGGGATTCTCGGGATCACTCTTCGGGTCGGGATGTTCGCTGTTTGGGTCAAACTGTGTTGGGTCGGGATAGGCCTCGCGCACAATCTCCATTTGACCGACTACCCCTGTTCCGACTCCGGCGTTTGAGTGATAGAAAAGCACCCGATCACCCACACGCATCAAATCGCGCATCATGTTGCGCACCTGGTAGTTACGTACCCCGTCCCACATTTCTATACCGTCCCTCTGTAAGTCATCTATAGAATAGCAACTCGGTTCACTTTTAAAAATCCAATGGTTCATCTGCTACACATCTATTTACTGAGGTCCACTTCTTCCAAAATCTAGCAGTGGTGGGGCACCCCCGCCTCCCCTTGATTGGGCACCTCCACCGCCTCCTTGAAGTGTCGGGGTGCCCGGTATGGTTGGTGCGGTTGGGTTACCAAACAGGCCTTTAGCCAACATATTCACTATACCCCAGATGGATACCATAAGTACAAACCCCACAATTGACCAGAGAATGAGCTTCTTACCCGTTTCTCGCGATGTCTCGTTTCCACCTTCGGCAATAAAGTACTTAAACATCCCATACAAAAACACCAGCAGAGCGACAGTGAAAACGAGGGGGATGAGGATACTGTCTATAAACCCCTTGAAGCGTATGAACAGTGAATCAACCTCACCAAAATACGAACCACTGTTCTGTGCCGCTAAAACAAATTGAGGAAAGTACAACAGCGCAAGTGCAAGAACTGGTACATATCTACATACAAATCTCATATCGCATCATTTATTTGGTTTTAAATCGGGCCCTTTCGGTGTCGTTGGCACTTCTGTTTTTGGGAATAGATCTCCGGCGATCATATTTACAATACCCCAGATGGATACCATAAGTACAAAAGCAACAATGGACCAGATTAACAGCTTGTGCCCTTTCTGGCGCGCTTCATCACTGGCACCGCCGGCGATATAGTAGTTGTACATTCCGTATAAAAACATCAACAATGCCACTCCAAACAGCAGCGGTATCAGTGCATCGTTAATAAAAGTGTTAATCTTGTTAACAAAGGTAGTGACTTCGCCGAGCTGTTTGGCTGACTGTTGATCAGACTGTTGATTAAGCTGCGCGTAGCCAATCAAGGGCAGAAGTAATAAAGCATTTGCCCAAAACATTATTTTTTTCATACAAATACATTATATAGCATTCGTACTGCAAAAGAAGACGTAATACACAAAAGACCCGTGTGGTGTTTACGGGTCTTTTGTTGCCACTACCACACAGTATATATTGTGCGGTGCAAAATTTGTTTAGAGTGATACCAGCGTGCGACTCCAACATGCTGCGGATGCGCTCCATGGCTGGGTTCCTTTGCGCTCGTAGAGATCGCGAGCGTATGCCATGTTGTCATACAGGTTTTCCAAATCAAGACCCATCTTTGCCGCAGTCTCACCATGGTAATAGGTGTTGATCTGCATTACTCCCACATCTTGATTGTTCACCTTACCACGCAGTACCGTCCCATCGGGGAGCGTCTGACGAAACTGTGACTCGCAGCGCGCTACCTCAATCATGATCGGTATATCCGCAAAATACTTTCGCACAGCTGCCTCCGTATCAATGGCAATTGTAGCTGATGTGGAATCAGCAGCGTCTGCAATGATCCCATACGCGGTCTCCATTTCCGATGAGGTTATCGTTCCTGTAAGGGCTAAAATAGCCGCAATGACAGTGGATATAATAAGCCAAGTGTCTTATCTAGCAAACGGACGGGCACCACCTGCAAAATGTATCATTTTGCGGTAGAGTCGCGCCCAATGGCAGTATGATACTGCTACCACATATCTCTGCAGGAGATATGCCGCAGCATGATACCACACTCACCATGCTTTGTACATTATATCATAATATATTATTTTTGTCAATACTCTCTACTAACTTATTGCAGGCATACGTATAACGCCTGATTTTTGCTTTTCATTGAGTGATCAACGACACACGTCGTTCAAACACACAAAAACGAAAAAAGCCGCGTGTGCCACACGCGGCAGATTGTTAAACCGAATTGACTTCCCTTGCCCACAAAAATGCACGCAAAGGATAGCCGCCAAAGGGCTTACCATTGCGTATATGGCAGAGCATCAGCTCTCCTCGCTGATTCTCAGCGGCGATCATA
This sequence comes from Patescibacteria group bacterium, assembly GCA_015485575.1. Lineage (GTDB taxonomy): Bacteria > Patescibacteriota > Minisyncoccia > Phycocordibacterales > UBA918 > OLB19. The sequence goes on from WFTF01000049.1 coordinate 10,212, forward strand.
ACTTGTGGTTCATTCATACATATCCCGTCTGCATTGTACCAGCCAGCACTCAATCGGGCTCTATACAGTGCACCTTCCTGTATGACAACCCCATTGATAGTATCTCTTTTGTCTTGTTGCGGCGGTCTATATCGTTCACCTTTTACATATCGCACCCGCATACCCCGATAAGAGGGTTTTACGAATTTCTGCTCGTCCGAGTCGGTGATACAAACGGGCATCAGCATTCCTCCTTATTTTTTGACAGCGAACAGTTCATATGTGCAATCAGCGCACACACTTTTATACCATTGGAATGCATTTTTTATCAAGCTGTGTGATTGCAGCTTAGTACACTTCACGCTTGATACGGATAGTAATGTAATACCATGCACCACCATGCTATAGCGGCATATTATTTCTGACTTTCTTGCGCTTTTTGCAGGGTGGAGATATCAAGCCAATCTTTCACACTCTCCACAGCCCTGAGTACCTCAATAGGGGTGGCAAATACCACGGTATTTGACTGGTCCGAAGAAAGGTCGTTTAGAGACTGTAGTGTACGCAAGTGCAATGCGCCGGGTGCTGATGATAAGGTTCGGGCAGCCTTTGCCATATTCTCTGCCGCTGTAACCTCTCCCTCCGCTTTGATAATAACCGCACGACGTTCACGCTCCGCCTCGGCCTGTTTCGCGATAGTTCGTTCCATGTCTTCCGGCAATGAAAAATCTTTTAATTCCACATTGACCACTTTAATGCCCCACTGTTCCGTCTCGCGGTCCACTATTTCCTGTATGCGGGTGGAGAGCTTGTCCCGCTCGGCAAGCACCTCATCCAGATCGGCACTTCCCACTATATTTCTCATCGTCGTCTGTGCAAGCTGCATAATAGCATATTGAAAGTTTTCAACGGCAAGTACCGCTTTGGAAGCGTCAGACACTTTGTAGTAAATAACCGCATTGATGGTTGCTGACACGTTGTCACGCGTAATTACCTTTTGATCGGGAACATCCACCGCTTTGACACGCAGGTCCACTTTTTCCATCTTTTGAAAAATAGGGATAACAACGCTCCATCCCGGATTTCGCATACCTGTATACCTTCCCATGGTCAACACCACTCCTCGCTCATACTGTTTAACCTCGCGAAGAAAACTGAGTATTAAAATAATAAGAGATAAGACAATGTACCACATACTACTCAAACTAACTATTATGCATCCATAGTAACACTAATCATGAACGACATAAAATGTTACATCTGTTGATTAAGTAAAGTAACCGCGCCATATAACCCGCCCTCATCACCCAGTGTTGCATCTACGATTAAGGGTACCTCGGCAACATCATCAAGTACTTCATTGGTATGGCGGATAATATCGTCAAGCAAAATACGAGGATTACCCACAATCATAGAACCACCCAATACGATGATGTCAGGAGACCAATATAAAATAGAGTTTCTCAAACCATGTGCCAAGTACAAAGCAAGTTGATCCCATATGGCATCATCTTGCGGTATCTCATACGGCTTTACTCCCATACGCTTCTCCACCGCTGCTCCGGAGACTAAGTTTTCCAATGTAGGTTCAATGCCTTCCCCAAGAATCGTGTGATCAATATCCAATATCTGATGTCCCGGCTCAAACCCCTGCCGATAATCATCAATCATTCCATTTTCAATCTTCACACCACCCACACCAGTACTGACCGTATGATACACCACAATCTCATGCCCCGTCCCTGAACCGAATACCGCCTCACCCATACCTGCAAGTGCCGCATCATTTTCCAAAAATACGGGAGCGGACAACTGTTTGGACAGTGCATCAGTGATAGGCTCATCCTCCCATCCCTGTAGTGTTCCCCCAGGATCTCGCACAATACCCCGCTTATCCCCGTCAAGTATACCGCGAATACCTCCCGCCACCGCTTGCAATGAAGAACCCTCGAGCAGCTGATGTGCTTCTTTCACAATTCTTTTTATACCATCGGCACACGTCTCGGGCGTATCAAACTGAACACTGTTTACTATAGTTTGCAAATCATCAGAAACACCCACTCGTGTTTTTGTGCCCCCTATATCAAACACTATATAACTCATAGATACTATTATGACACATGGGGTAAGAGTATGTGATTACTTCTTCCACTCTTACGCCTCCACAATCGGCTGGATATCTTGATTAAAAATACTTGATGCCAGTTTGGTGTAGGGCACAATTCCACGCTTAAAGTATGGCGGATATGCGGCCTGTATCTTCCCCACTACAAAATAACTGATGGCAAGAAAGCCACCGTACTCCACACCTTGAGGGAGTGGTATGTGCAGGCGGTTTTTGGGTAAACCGTAATGCTGATTTTCCACCCCAAAACTGATAAACAGTTCACTACCGGACTCCACTACTGTTTTTGCATGTTTGATTTCTTCATCGGTAAACACCCTGGCGGTGAGCATGGGACCAAACAGTTCGTCAAACTTTGTGCGAAGCATGGCTCGTGCATGGACAAACTGTGAAGGGATAATGAGTGTGTACGCATCATAGTCCGCAAAATTGCGAAGCAATTTTGCGGACACCTCGGTTCCAATAAACTGCTGTATCTCACTTGCATCCTCTCCCGTCTTCCCAAAGATGGGAGTGAGATATGTGGAAGTGTTGTAGGTATACGGCTCACGATTCTTGGGAAACACAAATACACAGGTATCAGAAAGTGTCTGTGCCGCTTCTGAGGATGCTGTGTTTGTGACCAGACAGGTGGCGAGTTTTGCTTTTTGAGATTCTTGTACCATTGACACTGCATGTTTTTTTCCTGAAGCACTGAAAACCACCACTCCATCAAATGCACTTGGGCGATCAAGATACATTCTATATGAAGACTCGTCGGCAAATGTCGCCTCTACACCCCGGAACACAATCTGCGCAGTCAAAAAAGCATTGCCACTGCCCATAACCAATGGATTCTTGAAGTGTGAAAAATCCAAAGCGGGAACTTTTTCCTCTGCAAGCAGCTCTAATGCACCAAGTGTTACCGTATCCAAATCCGGCAAGCTGTCCATATCAAACTGCGTGAGTATGTCGCGGAAGTGTGCCATGGTGGGTTATATCTGCTTGATTGCCTTTCCTTTTGTCTCTTTCAATATATATTTAACCGCTTCATCAACCGAATCAACCAAGTGGAATATTTCCATATCCTCCTTACTGATAGTCTTATACTCTTTGAGCATCTTTTTTTGAAAAAAGTCTATAAGTGGCTGCCAGAATTCTTTGCCGTAGAGCACAATAGGAATTGCTTCAATTTTCTTTGTCTGAATGAGAGTCACCAGTTCAAAAAATTCATCCATGGTGCCGAATCCGCCGGGAAAGTACACATACGCCTCAGACGCAAACGCCAGCATAACCTTCCGTGAGAAAAAGAAGTCAAAATCAAGAGATTCGGTAGTGTAGGGGTTGAGCTTTTGTTCAAACGGCAGCTGAATGTTCAACCCCACAGACTGACCACCCACCTTAAAAGCGCCGACATTGCCCGCTTCCATAATTCCGGGACCCCCTCCGGTAATAACCGCAAAGCCCTTTTTTGCCAGCTTTGCCGCAAGTTCTTCGGCATCCTTATAGTAGGGGTCCCCGGGTTGGGTGCGCGCACTACCAAAAATGGAAACCGCCAATCCATACTTCCGCAATAACTCAAATCCGGTGACAAATTCGGACATGATGCGGAACACACGCCACGACTCAATCGCATCTCCGTTCATGTCCAGCAAGTCAGTGATGACGCGGCAGTTCTGCACCGCCTTTTTCCCTTTCGTTTGTTTTGTTTTTTTACGCAGCATTTTTCGTACCATACGTAGCTATAGTAACATGCACTCAGAACAATAAGGGATAGTAGCGTGTGTATATACCCCGCTTAGCGCCACGGTATTTCATAGGTTGCAAACTCAGGGAGTAACTTCTTTCCGTATAGAAGTCGTGAAGCGACTTCTGCATGCAAAAGCGCACCGGTGAGTGCGTTATGCGGTTCCGGCTCGTCGGGTATGCCGCAGTAACGCAAAATGGCATCCAAATCAAGACTGGAACGTTTGTGCTGCACATCTATAGGCGGACGTCCTCCACTTTGTATTATATGCATCCAGCACAGCGAGTGTGTATCAACCGTGCGATATGCAAAGTTCCATGGCAGCTTTGCGCGTGCCGACGCCGCTCGCAAAAAATCACGGTCAAATGAGACATTTTGACCGGTCAGAGTACGATCGGCAATATGTTGCGACCACTCTATAAACGCCTGTACCGCTTCCGCTTCGGTTTTCTTGCCGGGGTCGGTTATCTGCGCCTTGGTAAACCCATTCACCTCCAGTGCACCATCCATAATATGCGCCCCCTCCCAGATGCGACACTCCATGTAAAAACGATTGTCGGGATTATCAAAGTCCAAGGCGCCAATGGATACAATAGAGTGTATATGGGGCTCGGTACCCGAGGCCTCTATATCAAGCACAAGCATATAATGTATATTAGCATGTCGAGAGGTATCCGTACTTACCGCAACTGTCTATCTCCGTGTACAAATGCAAATGCCGCACCATAGTACACAATTGCCGTTGCGACATACGTCCATATCAGCAGTACAATCAGCAATCCCGCAACGCCAAACAAACTTGGTATCGGCGTTATATCAATATACAGCACCACCAAAGAGCGGACTATAAATAGAAATACACTTGCGATAAAACTTCCCCAGAACCTGCTGTACAACGCTGGAGACTGGCGTGGCAAAATGCGGAACATCAAACTGAACAGAAGTGTGGTCATTAACAAAAAAGCACCGGCGTCCAATAGTACGATGCCAAAACCGGGAATATAATTTTTTATCACGGTAAACAAATAACTCAACAACAGCATCAAAAAGAGATACCCCTCAAACACTATGATAAACAAAACGGAATGCTTTGTTTTTTGCAACCATCCGGGAAAGCCGTGGTGCGGAATGCTCCATATATCATGTAGCCCGCTGGTGAAGGTGTTGCACATTATGATAATCATAAAACTAAAGAACAGCGTTCCCAAAAGCGGTATACCAAATCCCGCAGACAACACCTCCAAGTTACCAACCGCGGTGCGTAAAAGCTCCAGCACCTCAGGACCCAGTACACTGCCCCACTTGCTGAGTGTTGCAAATATAAAATCAGTGCCGAAAATAACACTATTAATAGCAACTGAGATGAGCAGTAGCGGGATCATGGCAAAGATCATATAGTATGAAACAGTCGCTGCCATGTGTGCCGCACTACTGGAGAACCAGAGCCGTGCCGCCTCCCGCGCTGTGCGTAGCAGATAATTCATTGCGTAAATGGTAGCACACTGCTTGCAGATATAAGAGAAACCCATGCACAGCGACGTTTTTTCATATACAATTGATACGTATGAATGACGTGCGTATAGAGTCGGGGTGGAAGCGGGCGCTATCGGACGAATTTCAAAAACCCTATTTTCAAAAACTCCGAACGCAGGTGCGCGCCGCGTACCTGGAGAAAGTGGTGTATCCACCTCCACAATACACCTTCGGTGCATTCAACCACTGTCATTTTGACGCGGTGAAAGTGGTCATCCTCGGTCAAGACCCCTACCATGGACCAAAGCAGGCACATGGGCTGGCATTTTCGGTACAAGACGGTGTGCCCATACCCCCCTCACTGAAAAATATCTACAAAGAAATACAAGACGATGTTGGTGTAAAGCCGCCCCGATCGGGAAATTTGGTACGCTGGGCGGACCAGGGTGTACTACTGTTGAATGCAACGCTTACCGTAGAGCGTGGCCAGCCCTGCTCCCACCAGGGTCTTGGCTGGGAAGAGTTTACCGATGCGGTGATTCAAAAACTCTCTGATGAAAAGAAGCATCTGGTGTTTATGCTCTGGGGGAAATACGCACAAGACAAGGGGAAAAACATTGACTACACCAAGCACCTGGTGCTGCAGGCGGCACACCCCTCACCACTGTCGGCACATAAGGGCTTTTTCGGGTGTAAACACTTCAGTAAGGCGAACTTTTATCTGGAAAAACACGGCCAGACACCCATACAGTGGTAACCGCTACCGTGCAAACTCGCAGTTTGCAGCCGGCGTGTATCCCCTTGCCTGTGCTTCTTCTTCGCTGTTGAAATATATTCTGTTCGCTTCTTTTATTTGCGACGCCCCCGGACACCAGGGAGCATGATATTTACTCCCATTTTTTGAACCCACGTAGCGTATTGTCGGGGATGTCGCACTTGCTGTTGCTATAGGTTCGCGTAGCTGGATGCGTGTTTGAGACACAGTACGATCTATTACAGCGCTTTGCACCGACGCACGTCCGAGCGCAAAAGAAATGAGTGATACCAGCACAATCAGCACAGTGTAGAAATATACATCTTCCGAAAAAAATAACTTGATTCTTGAATACATATCTTGTATACTTGCCCGCGTTATCAACTGATTATACCGTACTTGTATGTCAACAAAGAAAGCTGGCGGTACAGCCAAGAACCTGCGCGATTCTAAGCCAAAATATCTCGGTGTCAAAAAAGCTGACGGGCAGTCTGTGAAGACCGGCCAGATCATCGTGCGACAGCGTGGTACCAAAATTGAAGCGGGTACAAACGTAAAAGTGGGTAAAGATCATACTCTGTTCGCTGCGTGCGACGGGAAGGTTGCATTTCGCAGCATGCGGAAAACCGGATTTAACGGCAAAACCAAAATCAAAAAAGCCGTGGACGTGGTTACCGCATAACTACTCACGACAAAAAGCACGTAATACATCTGACGATATATACGTGCTTTTTTGTTGCTCACGCCCGTCTACACCATAGTTCGATATATCGCACTGGATATATTGAACTATGTGAGAGATACAGCGCTCAAAAATGTCACACCCCACTCTCCGGAAATTGTTGCGATATATCAAAACGATCTCTACCCCTCTCACCTCTCACCGGAGCCATGATGATTGCCGTGCTTTACTGTGTCAACCTAAGGCACCTCAGATTTTATTTCAATATATCGAAACAAATACAGTTACCGATTACAGGTGTCATTCACCTATCACATATTGGTACGCTATATCGTATTGCGAACGAATGGATACTCCACTGATACTAAGTGCGCACGGTGTTAGATATACACTCAACAGATGCAAAAACGACCGAC
>WFTF01000050.1 GCA_015485575.1 Patescibacteria group bacterium
GACCCGGCTGCCGCAACTGTTTTGTGAGGTAACGAACAAAACAGGAGGACGGGATCGAAGCCTTTGTGAGATATTTCTGGAGCATGCGAACAGAAATATCCACAAACGGGTACTGAACGTGTAGCGTTCGATTCCTAGCCGGGGCACAAAATTTAACTAATCAATAAAATAACTGCCATTACGGTAGCTGCAACAAGGAAAACTCTTTTAACCCACTGGTTACCAAGTTTGATTGCGTAATGTGTACCAATATAACTACCCACTGTCGCGCCAATCAAGATACCAAAGCCAAGGGATAACTTGAGAACACCTTTTGCAAAAAAGATTATTGAAGTAAGGATCGACACTGCAATCCCGGGTATTCTTCCAGTTGCTGTACTTTCCAACATAGAAAGTCCGTGAAAGTTTGTAAGTGTTAATGTTCGCAATGAACTACCCCGTATGCTTGTCATCGGGGTAGTTCATTTGTCATACAAAATATCTTTTACCATTTCTTCAAATGATCCTTTTCTGGTGTGTAGAAGGTTATGAGTGGTAAAATTATTTTTTCTTGCAATTTCCCTTACAATTTCCAGCCCAATAAAATACCCAGCACGATATTTGCGTATATCGTCTGGATCATTTGCATAAAATAAATCAGGTTTTGTTGATTTTTCCTCAATGAGCTTTTGCGTTTCTCCAAAAAGATTCTGTTTTTCACTCTCGCATGACTTCATCCATTTTGACTGCTCGTCGCTCGAAAGATAATCAGCCCACAGAGCCTTTCCGTCAGAAATACCCAAAGCTTCTTTTGTAATGTAAATAGCAAGTCCTTCCGTGACGAGCTGTCTAAAAACAGAATCTTTTTCTTCTTGCGTTGTGAAATAGAAGTCGGGTTGTGCGGAATAATGAAGTGCGTGCAATATTTCGTGCGTAACAAAAATATCCACTTGCTCTGTTGTCTCATATCCTTCAATGGGGAGAAAAGCAACAAACTTTTTTTTATGTTTAAACGCATGACCGTTTGTCGTGCCTTGCCCGACCATTAGAACAACTTGAAGATTTTTTGTACTAAACCCATGCTCGGCAAGTGTCCTTTCAATAATTGGCAAGCGGTCTGCGACGAGCTTTTTTCGCTCTGCCACTTGTTCTTTATTTAACTCTTTGTGCCAATAATTTTTTTGTGCCCAAAATGTAAAATAGTGTTCAAAAAGTTCAGGAAACGCTTTCTCGTATTTTTCCAAATTATCTTCTACAAGAACATATTTGATATATGGGTCTGTGATATCTTTAATAATCATATTTTTATTGGCTCTAGACTAGCTTAGAGCTTAATAAACTTCTTTAGCTCTTCGAGTATATCATCTTTGTGATTGTACCTAAACTCACATTCCTTCAGATGAAGCAGGAAGGTGTTGCGACTGACACCATTGAACTTGGCAAGTCTTCGTTTAAAATTTAGGGGTCCGACCCCTAAATTTTTAGCAAAACACGCTAAAAGTTTTTACGCTTCTGTTTGGTCAATCTACTTTTTCTTTTCAACACATTTACTAGATTAGTATGAGCTAAGCTAGTCTAGAGCCAAAACAAAACCCGACACATGGCTGTGTCGGGTTTTTGTAGTAAAAGTTCACTATCTAGCTGTTTAAAAGTTCTGCGATTTTCGCTTCATCAAAGCCGATAACCACATCATCCCCAATACGGATAACGGGGACTCCCATTTGACCAGTCATTTCGATCATTTCTTGTCGTTTTTCTTGGTCAGACGCCACATCATACTCGGTATATGCCACGTTGTTATTTGCAAAGTACTCTTTGGCAGCGTGGCAAAAATGACACACCGGAGTACTGTATATTGTTACTTCTTTAGCCATACACCCATAGTATACCACCTATCGCCAAAACTGGTACCAGGGCACCTGCATTTTCGGCATCTCTTGCATATCTGTGGAAGTACTCGATTTTTCTCCCGTAAGAATAATAACCTGCTCCCCCTCTTTTGCTACATCAAAGTTTTTACGTATCTCTTCTTCAATACCACGCTCTCCCTGCAGATACTCCACCCGCTTCCGCAGTTCTTCCTTGCGCTGCTGCAGCGCTTCCAGCTCCGCCTGAGTTTGCGCGGTGCGTGCTGCCATCTCTCGTTCAATACTAAAGCGCGTCCATACACTTTCGCCAAGCAGAATAATCAGAATCAACAAAATAAAAATCGTCCCCTTGGAATAGATAATTTTTTTGTATTTGTTTTGTTTTCCAAAACGCATATATGCTATTATTGTAGCACTTACCTATATAATTGACTTGCAAACATGAGTTTTCTTTTTGACAAACGAACCAAAAAAGCAATCGGCTGGATATGGGGCATTATCGCGGTGTTGATTATCCTCAGTATGATTTTCGTCTACTCCGGTGGGTCTTCTCTCTTCATATAATCCCATCCGCTTTGCATTACAATAGTACGATATATCGTACTATTGCCTGTAGCACTAGTCGTCTTTGATCATTTTCATAAATACATCCGGTGGGATATGTACGTTTCCAGTTCCTCGGGCCAGCGCTTTTTTCTTACCCTTCTTTTGCTTCTCCAACAACTTCTTTTTGCGAGAAATATCCCCTCCATACAAATGTGCGGTAACATCCTTGCGTAGTGCCGACAGTTTTTTTGTGGCAATAATCTTACCCATAACACGTGCCTGTATCTTGGTGGCAAATTGCTGGCGCGGCAGTGTGCGATAGAGTTTTTCCGTTATTGCTTTTGCTTCCACCTCTGCACGTTGCAAACCAATCACTCGTGAAAATGCGGGCACCACCTCTTCTGCCACTAAGACGTCCAAGCGCGCCACCTGTGCCGGGCGCATCTCAGCTATTTCGTAGGACAGAGATGCATAGCCGCTTGAGGCATTTTTCAACCTATCAAAAAAACCGCGCATCAATTCCCGTAGCGGCATTTCCACATGTAACAAGGTGCGCCCGTCCCCAAACACATCGGTATCAATCACCTGCGCTTCGTGTTCATACAAGAGTGTCATGACATTTCCCATGTACTCCCCGGGGAGAATAATCTGCCCCAGTATCCACGGCTCTCGAATGGTAACTTTCTGCCCATGGTCGGGGAAGCGTGATGCGGCATATATCTCCTGCACCGTCCCATCCGGGTAGGTCACCTCATATGAAATGGATGGGGCGGTTATAATCAATGCAACATTAAACTCGCGACGCAGTCGCTCAGTGACTATCTCCAAGTGCAACATACCCAAGAATCCACAACGAAACCCGCGACCGAGGACTCCCGAGGACTCCTCTTCATACGACAGTGAAGAGTCAGATAACTGCAAACGATCCAATGCCTGTTTGAGAACAGTAAAATCATCCTGACTTTCCGGGAAAAGCGACGCCCAGACAACCGGATTTGCTTTTTGATATCCGGGAAGTGCCTGCGTTTCCCCCTTGGCAAATACCAATGTATCCCCCACTGTTGCCACTCCGGGTTCTTTAATACCGGTGACGATATATCCGATCTCACCAGACCGCAGCATTTCTGTAGGTACCTCTTCCGGTGCAAGTACACCCACTTCCTGTGCCTGAAACGTTTTGCCGCTGATGGCAAACTTCAATTGATCCCCCGTTTTAACCATACCGTCAAACACACGTTGGTAAACGATAATGCCGCGATGATTTGAGTACTGAAAGTCAAAAATAAGTCCTCGGTACACGTCTTCACTTCCCTTTTTTGGCGCAGGTATGCGTTCACAGATGGCATCCAAAACCGCAGGAATGCCCTCTCCTGTTTTTCCCGAAGCGTACAACACATCTTCTTGCTTGCAGGAAATCAGCTGCATCACCTCTTGGGTCACTTCCTCTATCATGGCATGAGGGACATCCACCTTGGTCAAAACCGGAATAATGGTAAGTTGCAAATCCTGCGCCATTTGCAACACCGATAATGTCTGTGCCTGTACCCCCTGGGTACTGTCCACCAACAGCAACACACCTTCAACGGCATTGAGCGCGCGGGAGACTTCATAGGAAAAATCAATATGTCCCGGGGTATCAATGAGATTGAGCTCGTACGAAACACCATCTTTGTTATAGATCATGCGCGCAGGCTGCATCTTGATGGTAATACCCCGCTCTCGCTCAAGTTCCATGGAGTCCAGTACCTGCTCCTGCATCTTACGTGCCTCAACTGTCTTTGTAAGCTCAAGCATACGGTCCGAGAGCGTACTCTTGCCGTGATCAATATGCGCTATGATACTAAAATTGCGTATTTCTTTCATGAAAGCATACTCTACCGTACTTTACATCCTTTCGCCAGACAAAAAACATTAGATCTACTGTGTGTATCCCTATACAATTTCATCCTGTACAGTAACCACCTTTGTCTTGAAAAAGCGCCCTCTGTATGACTTATAGATTTCGGTCAACTCCGGTGAGCGCAGGACGTAATAGGCACTGATTACTCCCACGATACCAAACAATCCCGCTAGAAAGCCCTGCAAGAAAATACCTAAAAACGTTTGTTCATCAATACCGAACACAAAGAAGTTCAAAGCGACGTAAGCGGTAAAACCACCAAAGAGTGTTGCCAGAAACGCTCGTATGAAATGAACACCCAATCCGCTAAGTGACAACGCGAAAGTCCGCCGCATAAAAAAGAGCAGCAACGCACTTTGCACCAGCATGGCAAAACTGTACCCAATGGCAATTAGAAGCACCTCTGAACCTTGAACCGCATCAACACGCATGACTCCTTCCAATAGCTCCATGTGTAGTAGCGACTTTGTGTGCAGTACATAGAGAATATAGACACTCAAAGACGCCAAAACAGAACCGAATAAAGTGACAAAAAAAGGAATGCGGGTGTAACCTCCCGCGTAAAAGACACGAATAATCAAAAGATTAATAGCCTGGGCAAATAATGAAACGGCAAGCAGCGCCAACATCGCTGCAGTCAAACGGGTATCACTCCAATCAAACTCCCCACTTCCCAGTACCACACGTACCATTTGAGCCCGCAACACAATCACTAACCCTATAACGGGAAGTGACCAAAATATAATATGTCGCAGAGCGGTAACAATGTGCAGGCGAAACTCTTCCATTTTCTTCTGCGCAAACAAATCGGCAAGTAACGGAAAGGCGGCAATGGAGTAACTGGCGCCAATAACCGCGAGCGGTACCGATTGGAGGTTATATGCAAACTGAAAGACTGACACCGATCCGACGGTCATCATGCTGGCAATCCCAACCAGCAAAAGCAAGAGTACCTGATGCATCGCCAGTGTCGCAGCTCGTGGAATAGACACTGCCAGTATCTCACGTAAGTCAGACCACACAATCTTCGTAGTCCCTGCAAATGTCAAGGCACTGTTACGTACCAACGGCAATTGCACCAACATGTGTCCCAACGCTCCCAACACCACACCCCACGCCAGACCTGCAAGACCGACATACGGATAAAACAGTACGATTCCAATAATGATTCCCACATTGTAGATCAGTGGACTGATTGCATAGAGCACAAACCGATGCCCCAGCTGAGTAACCACTCCAAATAAACTTGAGATACCCAAAAGCAGTGGCTGCAGAAGTAAAATGCGCAACAGGAGCACCACCTGGTCTGCATTCTCCATCATGCCGGGAAACGCAAGGGGTACGATATAGGGCGCCAGCATCATAATAACCAGCGCCAAGACTGAGTACACCAACAGGAATACGGTAAATACCTCAGAGAGAAGTTGTCGCGCTTTTTCCGGGGTGTCTTGCTGCATGCGTGCAGATACAAATGGTATCAAGACATACACGGACAATGTTGAAGCGAACAAAACATACAATAGATCGGGAATGCGAAACGCTGTGTAATAGATATCCAGCTCCGTTCCCGCACCAAACTCAGAGGCAAGCATCCGGTCACGGAGCAGCGCCAAAAGCTGCGAACCGAAGGTAAAGAACGCAAGAACATACGCGGCCTGGTGCAAGCCGCGTACTTCTTTATACATCATCTGAATAACACGCTTTACCATTGTGTATTAGTTTGCCGGAGGAACCGACTCTTCTGTAGTAGTGGAGGGTAGGTCTTCCTGATCTTCCTGATTGGACACCGTGTTCACCGGTGTAACCAAAGAGGTATCAGGTGCCTCGGTGGTGGTAACTGTTTCTCCCTCTTCTGAAACCACAGACGCTTCTTCCAGTTGTGGTGTATTGGCATCCGGAGCAACATCCAGTGGTACACCATTGCGCAATTGGTCAATCAGGTCCTGCACTTGAGTATTGTCCGGATTTAAATCGCGAACCACCTCCAGCTGCGCAATTGCATCGTCTGTGCGTCCCTGCTGCGCGTATGCCAGTGCAAGGAAGTACCGTGCGTTTGCATAGTTCGGATCAAGAGCAACCGCGCGCTCAAACGCGGCAATAGCATTTTCCACATTCTCCAATGAAGATTCCAACACGCCCAACTGGTAGTAACGAGCAGGGTTGTTCGGTTCCAGAGAAATCATAGCCCGTGTCGTCGCTGCCGCATCTTCAGTATTACCTTCCGCAATATCCAACTGGGTCAGCAACAACAGTGCATCAGTATAATTTGACTTCAGCTGAACTGCTTCCAGGGCTTTCTCTCTTGCTGTTTGCGTATCCCCAGTGCGTGACGCCAATTGTGCCTCTTGCAATGCATACGATGGGTTGTTCGGATCAAATCTGCGCGCCTCTGTAAAAGCATCCTGTGCCTTCTCTGATGCGCCATCCACACCGGCCGCAGCCAGAATGCTGTATATGGAACCGAGCACTGACCAGTTTTGCGGATCAGTCGGATCTGCATTTACCGCCAGCTGTGCCGCATTAATGCCGTTTGCCGCTGCGGTTTGAAAGGCCTGCTGCTGTTCGGGAGTTGGGTCGGTAACGGTAAGTAGTGTATTCATCTTTGCCACCTGATACGCAGCGAGCTGCCGAGCGAATACATCGTTTGGCGTGGCGGCGTAGGCGCTGGCAATCGCCTGTTCAATCGCCTCAATGGTATTGCCCGCGTTACCGCTTATGGCACTACCGAAAGTATAGACCGATGCATAGTGGCGCCCGGTGTAGTACAGCGCACTTGACGCACCGATGATAACAACCATGACTACACCCACCAAGACGAACCCCGCACGGCGATTATTGTTGACCGTGAACAATCGCAGAGATACAGGACTGAGTGCGGCATACGCTGCAAAGGTAGTACTGGTGAATATTGCCGCCAAGAGTAGAATAGTCGCACTTGGGTTATAAAAGAAAGACATGCCCCACAGATATACCGCAGCAATGAATGATGAGCTCCCGATAAAGTACCAGAAACGATCCACCTGTACACTACGAAACAGCATACGAAAACCGGAGAACAAAAAGAGGGCGAAGAACATTACCCATGAAATAATGGAGAAAATACCGTTGGTTACAAACTGAGTGGTCACATATCCACTTCCACCTCCAAAATCAGTCGCCCAGAAAATCGTTTGATTTATGGACGGATCCTTATATAAGCGCCACGCATCCACAAAGCGGTTCGGACCAATACCTACAAACGCATTGTCACTGTAGACATTGCGAGCAATATCCATGGTTGCCGACAGAGAGGGTCGCACCTCAACGTAGTTCACTCCAATCTTGTCTGCAATAAAACCACCCACCGCGGAACCTCCAATGATAAAGATTAGTGACGTGACAAACACCACTGCGGATATCACTATTGAATACAGAGAAATCGGCTGTTCTTCCATGGAGATGGTTTCCCCTGAAAATCTATCCTTCGTCAAGGTGTACATCAATATAACCAAACTCACCAAACCGAGCACCAGCCAAATAGCGAAGAAATTGACCACCATGAGCATCGCTAAGGAAAATACCATCACTCCCGCAAACAGATACTTGCCAGAGCGTTTCAAAGGCAGCTGTTCAAGCGCAACCAAGGAGAGTAGTATGGACAGACCGAAAAACAACCCCAGGTCATTCCATCCTCCCAGTGGTGTGGCAGTCACTCCCGTAAACACACCAAACGTGGCAAAGTCCGCTCCAAACACAATACGTAGCAGGTGAAAGATACCCAATAGCACCGCACTGGCAGTCAACAGGGTGTACATGAGCATGATGGTTTTTTTAGTCTGCCCCAGAAACGACGCAATGCTGGCAATACCTATCAGCAGAAGCGTAAAGACTGCGGACTGCACATTAAGCGTGTCCCCCAAGAAGGCGTCACGCAAATCACCCGAAAGCAGTGCGGAAATAATCGCAACAATGCCTACGGACCAAAACGCGACCAGTGCCCACGGTATCTGCACTAACAGCCGTCCGGATCGCAACACAGACAGACTAAAGGCAATAACTGCAACAAGAAGACCTATAATAACAAAGAACGTTTTACTGTAGTCAAAAGGCGCAAACGCAACAGGGACAAAGAAAAGTGGTAATATACCAAACACAACCGCTATGACATTTTGTGCAAATGTACGCAGTGTGACTTCTACCTTATCCTCTCCTGATGCAGCATCATGCTGCAGGTGTAATGAATCTTGCATAAATAATAAACACCTCAACGAATAAGTTTTCTATAGGATACCATACAACAAAACTCCCATACAGGGAGTTTTGTTGACGCTATAAGCCGGATTCTGTTCCAGCACCACTTTTCAGTGTCCTACTATTCACTTTTGAACAATCACACTGAAAAGTGGTGCTGGAGATGATTATATACCTGGGATGTATGTTACCACACACCTCTTGCGGCTCTCCCAGCCCCACTTTTACGGTTGCAAGCAACCGTAAAAGTGGGGCTGGGCACGGCCTTGCACGCAGGTAAGGATTTAGCCGTTTCACCCCAATGGTTACCCACTGGACTCACCCATCCCCACTTTTACAAAAGAAGGGTTGGGTGCTTATCGACTTTCACCGATAAGCGTCTCTGCTCGCACCTCTGCCCAGCCCTAGATTCGCAGTTATGTACCATCCAATTTTACAGCATCTAACTATCAATACTGTAGTATGCACCGTACAAAATCACGAATCTAGGGCCGGACGACGGGTGTTACCCGCTACCCTTTTTGACCCAGCTCTACTTTTTTATTTTGAACTGTGGTACTACCGTTGTACTCCAAATAAAAAAGTAGAGCTGGGAAAACGTGTCCGGACTTTCCTCCCAGCCCCACTTTTTGCAAGCAAAAAGTGGGGCTGGGCAATCATCCGCGTGCGTAAATTATACCACACCTATTGAGTATAGCAAGACTCCTTAAGACAACGTTGCAAGGCATCCGATAATGTGAGGCGATCGCCCACCTCTATACCTAATGTTTCACTTTCCCCCGCATTGATTTCCAAGACATAGAGTGCCGGACGATCCGGTTTATAAATTGCGGGATAAGACTCCGGTGGTACGTTTTTTGCTAAATAGACCAACTCTCCCGTATCGGAAAACCAGAGCATATCAAGAGAGATATACATATCGGGCATCCAAAATCCGTAGAGGTCTGGTTTCTCAAACACGAATAACTTCCCCGTCCTTGGTGCCAACGAACGTACTCCTGAGAGTCCTTTCGTGCGCGACTGTTTATCTGCAGCAAGTGATACCATGAACGTCTGCTCCCCTACAGCAATCTCATACATTTCTTCAGTGGCGAGCGCTTCAACATTGTTTGCAGTATCCGTGTCGGGTGACGTTGTACCTCCCGCCTCCTGTTCCACACCGGCTGCCACCCCTCTCCTTTCCTCAACACTGTCTTTAGAAGAAAATTCTTCTTGTTTATCCTGTAAGAAAAAATATCCAACCCCCAACAGCACCAGCAAAGCTGTAACCGGCAACATCCACTTCATTCCTTTCCCTACCATGGCCAATATTCCAAAATTATTGTTCCCAATAAAATAAACAACACATAAAACCCAACCTTTATCCCATAGTATCGCAATGACCTACCCTCAAATAAAGTGGGAGCTACCATTGCAGATGCAAAAAAAGCACTTAATGCAACAGCGAGTTCCACTGGACGCACTCCAATCTTTGGGGCAAGTATCACCATGTACGATAGAAAACCGAGCATAACGCTAAAGCTGACGAACGTCAGAAACATATGTTTCCAGGTATCCCTTTGCGCTTCTTCAAGCATAGCTTCGCTTATGCCCACCTCTCGTATCCAAGCATTTCCGAACAGCAAAGGAGAATACCAAATTGTCACTAACGCCATCATAAAACAGGCTGTACCTAAAATAGCAAAGAGTGAAATGAGTGAAAACATACCAATATAACTATATGCTACTGCTGTATTATAACAGAGTTTCAATCTCGTTTTCGTTTCGGCCGTGTTTCCGCTTGACGTTGCTGCAACTTCAGGTAATTGGCAACATGCCGTACATCAAGTGTGCCGGCATCAACCGCTTCCCGTATGGCACAGCCATCACTTTTTTGATGGTCACAATTGGTAAAGCGGCAAGACGCAGCAAGCTCCTCAATCTCCACGAAACTCCCTTGCAGCAGCTCTTCATCAGACACAAAACCCAGCTCACGCATACCGGGGGTGTCAATCAAGCTCCCGCCCGATGGTAGTGCGAACAGTTCACGCACTGTGGTGGTATGCTTCCCTCTGTCATCCTGTGTCCGTACGCCCTGTGTACGCTGCACTCCCTTGGACAGCAGATAGTTGATAATGGTGGACTTTCCCGCACCGGAAGACCCGAGTAAAACACCCGTTTTACCATCCACCAAATAGCGATCAAACACATCCATACCGCTTCCCTGCTTTGCACTGACACAGTGCACCGGAGTATCTCCGGCAACCTGAATAACCGATGCTACATACTCATCCGGTGACTCCACCTTGTCTTCTTTGTTGAGAATGATTACCGCTGATACCTGTGCTTGATTGACCAACGTAAGATATCGCTCCAGTCTCCTCAGGTTGAAGTCCTGATCCAATCCCATGACAATAAACACATAGTCCACGTTTGCCACCATCACCTGTTTTGTATCATCGTGCGCAGACTTACGTACAATCTCACTCTTGCGGGGCAACACCGTTTCAATAACCGCCTTATTGTCAGACACGATAGTTATACACACATAGTCACCCACTTTTGGAAACACAGTACGCGGACGTTCATGAAACGCGCCGCGTACTGTGGCGGTATATTCCCGTTCCTCGGCTTTTACCACGTAACTTGCCTTATGTTCGGTTATGACGCGAGCTTGTATCTGGTTTTCGTTTTGCATATCCTCTGTACAAATAGAATGTGATCATTGCAATGTACTTCTATTGCAACGCGCGCGGATGCTGTATAGACCACTGATAAAATACCGTTGCCGCCGATGCGGAAGCATTGAGTGACTCACATCGCTGGTGCATGGGGATACGAAGCAACAGGTCACAATGTTCCTTGGTCTTTGCGCGCAAGCCATCTGCCTCATTGCCAAGCACAAACACAGTCGGCTTGGTAAATTGTTCAGCATTCAAAAGCGTTTTTCCGCTACCATCAAGTCCGTACACGAAGAATCCCACCTTCTTTAAATCCTCAAGTGTACGATTGACATTTCCCACCTCAACCAAAGGAAGTGCGAACGCCATACCGGATGACACCTTGATCACCGTACCGGTTATGCCCGCTTGACGATGTTTGGGCAGCAATACCGCCTGTACACCAAACGCCGCAGCGGAACGAATAACTGCCCCAACATTGTGCGGATCTTGTACCTCCGCCAGTACCGCCACACATGTGTCTTCAGTGACAATCATCTGTTGCATAAACTGAGTGTATGAGGAAATGAGTTTACCTCTGTCAATCTGCGCGATACATCCTTGATGTACCGCATTTTTATCAATTCCTACAGGTACATTGTCACCTGTGAAAGTACGCACCTTCCGCACCATCTCCAGTAGCACAGGGTCCACCTCACGCTGCACATCATCACGCAAAAAGACCGTGCCCACCACCTCTGGACGCAGACGAAGCGCTTCCACTACCGCATGCTTGCCGTATATGTAGACAAATCTATCATTCATAGTAGCCATAACAATACAACACTTTGGTAGCGACGAAAAGAAAAGGTGACCGGTACGGTCACCTTACTCGTTCAGTTTACGCAATACACGCCGACGATTTTCATCAAGATCTATCAATACCCGAGGACCTGTTTTAACCATGGTTACCGGCACACCTGCCACCTCTTCGAGACGCTCGATAAAAGCATAGATGGGGTTTGTCAGTATAGGGCGGTTATACACTGACGCATCGATGTAGTCTGCAAAGGTAAACGCGAGCTCAGTTGGCTTGTTGACCACGCAAGCTCTCTCAAAGCCCTGCCAGCTAAACGTTGCAACACGCCGCACCGTATCCGTTACCGATGTACGCTCTGTCACATCCCAAGTTGCACCCGAATAATGCTGCACCTCATGCCAGCTAAGTTCTACGGAATCCGCATCAAAAGGACCACTATGACCTCCTACGCGAATGGGATGGGAACGTACAACACCAATCGTATGAAGTGTTGAGAGATTCGGACACACTCCGGCACTCGCCATCAATGCCGCAACTGTTGTGTCTCTGCTGGTGACATAGGGAAAGAAACCGTGTTCAAGACTCAGACCAAATCCTTGTGTTCCCTCAAACAGAACAACCTCTTGGTGGGCAAAGAGTTCATCAAGGTGCAACACCGTATCGATCAGGTATGGATCGAGCACGGAAAGGTCACCGGCTTGTACACACCCTGCACTTCGCAAGACCTTATCAGCTTGTGCCACACCAATACCCAACCCCTTTGTCGCAGATGTGCTGCTGATACGTGGCCGTAGTGCAGTTAATTGCTCACGCTTGATCTGATCATCGGTAATCACATGTGCGGACGCATCAACATATAAACGATGTTTAAGGGGAACCATACGGTCGAACCGCTCCACTTCCGACAGGAGTACCTCGAGACTGATCAAGGCGCCCCTGCCTATCACCAGGTGACAATGTGGATACATCCACCCGGACGGCAGTTGTTGCATCACATATGGTTCTCCGTTGTGATATACGGTATGTCCGGCATTTGCGGCACCGGTACGCACCACTGCTGATGCTCCTCGCGCCAAATAGGCACTGATAGCACCTTTTGCTTCAGAACCGTACTGCATGCCAACGACGGCAATTGCAGTACCATCGACATACTTTCGCATCGTTCACTCCTACACTCCTGTATTGTCTGCCTGATAGACTACCGCAATTTGCAAAAGGAGCAAGTTGTATGGTCTAATGGGCACACGCTATGGCACGTCACGTACAGAACAACAAACGAAAGCGGCACGGTGTGGCGTTTTGGGATCAGGAATACACAAAAGCGGATCATCTGGCACTCTCAACAGAAGCAAGTGGCGATTTGGAAAAATTCACCCGCTGGCTGGAACGACACACCAAACGAGCAATACTCAATCCCACCTCTTCGGTGGTTGATTTCGGCTGCGGGAATGGTCGCAATCTACTGTATCTGGCGACAACCTTCGGCATGCATGGCTACGGTTGCGACACCTCCGGTGCCGCCATTAAAGAAGCAAAGCAGCTTGCCGCGCAGGCAAACGTACAACTTCACTATGAAGTGCGCTCTATGGCAGGCACACACGACCAGCTGTCAGACTCCTCTCAAATGCTGGTGCTGGATATGATGAGTTCCCACTTTCTGAAAGCAGACGACCGAACAACACTGCGTGATGAGATCTACCGCATCCTCAAACCGGGCGGCTATCTGTTTATGAAGACATTCCTCAAGGACGGTGATCTGCATACGCAGCGACTCCTTCAGGAACATCCGGGACCGGAGGAAGGTATGTACATTCATCCGGTTATTGGGGTACCTGAGTATGTCTATGGTGAAGAAGAGCTTATCGCATTCCTTGGTGAAAAGTTTCTCATCCACAAAACCTATGCTTCACACAAACACAAAACACGCGGTAAGGCACGCAAACGCCGCACAATATCCGTCTATGCACAAAAAGACCCGTACAGTTGAAAGTATCTATAGAGAAAAGACCGGAAGCTGCGCTTCCGGTCTTTTCTTTTGTACCACACACTCTACAACAACACGGTCAATACCTCCTCAAGACGATCCACCACCTGCCACGCATCCGACTCTATGGGAGAGCCGGTAAAAGTAATACCCTTGCCTGTTATACGAAACATATCACGATCATTTGCACCATCACCGATACATATGCACGACTGTATGTCTACATTGAACTGTTCGGCAAAGGTCTGCAAATATGCCGCTTTTGCACTATGTTCATCCCCGGAATGTGCTATACAACTGACGTATCCATGCTCATCAAATACAAGATGGGAACACGCTTGGTAATGTGCAATACCAAGAGTTCGCGCCACCTTCTGAACATATTCATCAAAGGATCCGGAAATGAGAACCACAGTATAGCCACACTCGTTCAAAGCGGTAACCACTTCTTTTGCATAGGGGTTCAATTGCACCTTGGTGAACAGTGAGTCCACTATTTCAACATGTGGTGTATCTGCATGTACATACGATCCTACAATAGCATCAACCCATTGCTGGTATGTGATATAACCATTGACATACTGTTCATAGAGCTCCGCATCACGTTCCGGTGCCATCCCCAGTGCGACATTTAACGTATACCAACTATTTTCCTTTGTGAGGGTTCCATCCACATCGAAACATACCAGTTTGTTTTCCATATCTCTCTACTATATCCCAAAAACGAAAAGACCGGAAGCTGCGCTTCCGGTCTTTTCTGTACGTGATTTACGCTTTTGCCACATTTGCCGCTGCAGGTCCTTTCGGTCCTTCTTCAACGTCAAACGTAACTGCGTCACCTTCCTGCAAGTCGTTGAATTCTACTTCAACAACATCTTTTGCATGGAAGAATACGTCTTTCTCACCTTCGTCCGGAGTAATAAATCCGAAACCACGGTCAGTCACACGTGCAATTTTTCCTGTCATCTAAAATGAGGATTATCTTCTAACTACAAATCCACACTTCACCGTCATCATATTCCCAAACAGGATACTTTTGCAATGAGAGCGCGCCTTTGTTGAGTGCCATTAAAGCACATTGTGAAGGAAATGCAATAGATTGAGGCAGTACGTCCGCCTTTTTACACTTCGGTATACGAAAACATATATAAAGTCCACCGCTGTGTAAGACCGCAAACGCTATCGCATTTGCGGCCCTCCGATTGCTAGCAAACGGGGTGAGAAAGTCCGGGGGACTTTCGCAAGACTTTGTCTAGTATTTTGAGTGCACGAAAAATACTGACAAAGTGGACCGTTCCTGTAAGGAAAGAAAGTCCGGGGGACTTTCGCAAGACTTTTAAAATTTAGAGGTCCGACCCCTAAATTCTTAATATTCGATCACTTCTCACCCATAAAAGTGCGCGGGCACTTTTCTTGTCCTGCCATCTCTAAAGCAAAATAGCCCTCATCGGGCTATTTATGCCAAGAGCTGGCGGACAGGGACTATCGATCCTTACAGGATCAGTACACCTTGTCGACATTTTGTTTCCTTACGTCACAAAATGTCAGACAAGGTCTTCGATTCCCTACGTACAGTCCCCCAGACTGTACTGTCCTGCCATCTCTAAAGCAAAATAGCCCTCATCGGGCTATTTATGCCAAGAGCTGGCGGACAGGGAATCGAACCCCGATTTTGTGGACCAAAACCACACGTCCTACCGTTAGACGATCCGCCAGTATGTAATTATGTTAACTCACCTGAGCGAGTCGTCTAACGGGAGGACGTAGTCCTACTTTCAAGCGAGCGAGAGTCGTGAGAAAGTTTACTTGCACATGACCGAGCGAGCGAAGAAAGGAAGCTTTGCTTACCGTTAGACGATCCGCCAAGGTGTACACAAAGTGAGCACTGCCCGCTTTGTGTGCGCATTAGAGTACCATACCCGCAAAAAAAAATCAGCCCCCGCACACCACTGCAACAACGTCATATTACACTGCACACAATTATCTCAAGTGGACTGTTTACAAAACTACTCCAGTTAACTGGAGTAGTTAGTTACAGATATGTGGTTACTTGTAGAAGGCCTGGTGGAGTGGGAGTGGTGTAGCATCTATGACAAGTAGCTAGCTATGTAAGCACGCATGGCATCACAATGTCCTCCAGAGGTACTGTAGACGCGCACAGATGGCAACGCTTCTGTGATGTGGCGACTAGGTCTGATCGTACTGTAATCACAATTGCAACATTAATTGCGCAATTAATTGCGCAATTTTGTGTCTGGTATACACCGCTATTTACGCCTTGCTTTTCTTAAAGCAGTCAAGACACTTTAGCCCTTCAGTACTGCGTGGTTCAAAAGGTAAACTGGTAATATCCGCACCGCACATAGAGCACTTCCAATTTCCTTGAAATGTCTGTTTTCCCACAGAAGCTGCTCCAAGTGCATCCAAACCGTCATCTTCTTGAGGTCCTGCTGCAGCGTGTGCATCAAAGGGCACATCATCCGGCACTTGCTGGTTATCTGCTAATGCAGTACTTCCCGGTAAATCTTCTGCCGGTTGTTCATTATTTTTTTCCTTACTCCAGCAACTGCGGCAGGTGAGCCCCTTCTCACTTCTGGGTTCAAACGGTAACTCGGTTATA
>WFTF01000051.1 GCA_015485575.1 Patescibacteria group bacterium
GAAAACAGCTCACGTTTTGTAAATGGTGTACTGGGAGCGGTGTATAAGGAAATAGGGGAGCCGGGGAAAGACGAGCAAAGTAAGCGTAAAAAGGCGGTGCCTTTTGACCAGATGCCCATTCAGCGGCTGGCAGGAGCGGTGGTGTATGCCCAAGATGAAGGGGAGATGTACCTAGCGCTCGTGCATGATATTTTTGGACACTGGACACTATCCAAGTCAAAAATAGAAGAGGGAGAAGAGCTGGAAGCCGGAGCGGTGCGTGCTCTGAAAGAGGAAATAGGTTTGGATGTGCAGATTGAGGCGGAGTTGGGACACAACGAATATGTGGCGTCACACCCGGAGTTGGGGAAGGTGCGCAAACAGGTGACCTACTTCTTGGCAAGTGCGCCACATGAAGAATTATCTCTGGAGAAGAAGGGAGGACTTGATGATGCACAGTGGTTTAAGGTGGCGGATATTTTGGACCTTAATTTTTACGAAGATATACTTCCCATTGTCACCAAGGCGGTCACAATGCTGGTGGCTAAAAAATAGGTACATGGGCTACGCAAAACGCTTCCGCATGTGCTTGCTGTTGTGTTGGGGGGGAGATACTCTCGCAAAAAGTATAACTTCGTGTATAGTAGATTTACCACAACCGTTGATAGAGTATAGAAAATGTTAGCACACGTTCGCTGTACTGTATTTCGCGCGTTGTTTTTGTTACAAAACTAATATAGCAACACGGGTATGACAGAAGATATATCTATTGAAGCACATATCGCAAAAGTAGAAAAATTGATTGGGTATACCTTTACCAACAAGGAACACTTGCTTTCCGCAATTACGCATCGCTCTTATCTCAATGAGCATAGAAATGCAACGCAGGACCATAATGAGCGTCTTGAGTTTTTGGGAGATGCTGTTTTAGAACTGGTCATCACTGACTTTTTGTTTCATAAGTATCCTCACAAACCGGAAGGAGAGCTTACCGCGGTGCGCGCTGCTCTGGTGAACACGGTCTCTTTGTCTGAATCTGCAACAAAACTGGGTATCAATGACTATCTTCTGATGTCCAAGGGGGAGGCAAAGGATACCGGGCGTGCACGGCAGTATATTTTGGCGAATGCGTTTGAGGCAATTATCGGGGCGTTGTATGTGGATCAGGGATATGAAGCGTCTCGAGAATTTATTGAAAAACATCTTTTTTCCAAAACGGAGCAGATTGTTGAAAAACGTCTTTGGCAGGATCCTAAAAGTCGTTTCCAAGAGCTTGCACAGGAACATGAGAACATTACCCCCTCCTATCAGACACTGGCACAGGTGGGTCCTGACCACGATCGCGTATTTACCGTGGGGGTCTTTCTCAAGGACAAGAAGATCGCCGAAGGGCAAGGGCGCGCCAAGCAGGAGGCACAGCAGGCGGCTGCCGAAGCGGCACTTGCCGCGAAAGGTTGGTAAAGTAGGTTCACTCACCTTAACGTATGCACATGTACATGTGCAGTCTTATACTTTCCGCCCATTTCGCGTGCTAGAATAAATACATGAACAGTACAGATAAAGCATGTGTACGTCGCGGCTTTACGCTCACGGAAGTCATTGTAGTTGTCGGTATCATTACCCTCCTGGTGTCTGTGGTGTCTGTGGCGATGGGTCAGGCAAATGCCACCACTCGAGATAAGCGGCGCGTAAGTGATGTCTCTCAACTGCACCTCGGGTTGCGTTTGTATGCGGAACAAAATGGTTCTTACCCTTCATACCCTTCTGGTGTGAAGATTGGTGTTGGAGATGCAATAGATACTGATTTGCAACCCTTCTTGTCTTCAGTGCCGTCAGATCTAAAGAATGATGAGACGTATTACTATGAGTATGACAGTAATGTAAACTGTACACAACCGAATCAAAAAGTGGTTTTTGCAAAAACACTTGAAAAGGCAACAGGTAACTATAGTGAAGTTTGTACCTGTACCACCAACTGCGGCTTTGGTGGAGGGAGGCCGAGTAACGGATACGTCATCTTAGTTGAGTAACATGTACCTGAAACATGTCAGCATAAACGGATTCAAATCCTTTGCCAAAAAAAGCGAGTTGGAATTCTCCTCACCCATTACGGCCATTGTTGGCCCCAACGGATCAGGTAAAAGTAATGTTGCAGAGTCTTTTCGCTTTGTGCTCGGTGAGCAATCCGCAAAGGGTTTGCGGGCAAAACGTGGTGCGGATTTGATTTTCAATGGATCCGAGAGCGTTTCTCGGGGTAATAAGGCAACCGTATCCATCATACTGGATAATACGAAGCGTATCTTCCCCTATGATTTTGACGAGATTACCTTGGAACGGACGGTGTATCGCGATGGTAAAAACGAATATGTCATCAATGGTTCAAAGGTGCTCTTGAAAGACGTGCAGGAGTTATTGTCATGCGCAAATATAGGACCGACAGGGCATCATATTATTTCTCAAGGGGAGGCGGATCGCATTCTCTCCGCAAACTCAAAGGAGCGGCGAGAGATGATTGAGGACGCGTTGGGTCTTAAAGTGTTCCAATATAAAAAAAATGAGGCGGAAAAGAAGTTAAAGAAGACGAGAGAAAATATTGAAAAGGTGCAGTCGCTGCGTCGTGAAGTTGCACCGCATTTGAAGTTCTTGGAAAGGCAAGTTAAGAAAATAGAGCGATCCATCAAACTCCGTGAAGAGTTGGTGGCAGTGTATAGCGAGTATTTGAAACGTGAGGATACATATATCGCATATCATTGTGATCGTTTGAAGTTGGAACGGCAGGAGCCGGCACGGAAGTTGGAGATACTGAAAAAACAGTTGATACATGCCAAAGAAGTGTTAGCAGAAAGTGAAACTGATGCAAAGAGCAAGGAACTTGTCGCGTTGGAAGAACAGATCTCAACGGTACGATCGGAGCGTCAAACGTTGTTGCGTAAAAGTGGACAGTTGGAGGGGCAGGTAAGTTTTTTAGAGAGACGCATTCGTCAAGCTCAGGAAAAGAGCAGATCAGAGTCGGATGCGCCTGTACCAATAGGCGAAGTGAAGAAGGTTCTATCGGCTATTGAGACGCAGGTGGATAAAGCGTTGCAAAGTGATGATGTTGCGTATTTGCAGCGTGCTTTGTCGGATGTGGTGCATACATTCAAAAAGTTTATACAGAACATATCCGGCACGGCTACCATTGACACCTCATCCGAAGAAGAGGAACTGAAAGCGATTGCGGAAGAACTCCGGGAAACCGAGAAGGATATTGCGGATGTTTCGGCAAAGGAGGAGTCACTGACTGCGCAGTATAATGAGTTGAAAGAGACCATAGAAGCCGAGAGTAAAGAGAGTAGAGAAGCGGAGCGAGAAGTCTTTCGACTTGTGGGGGAGCAGCGCGAGTGTGAGAATACACTCAACCGCATTGATGCCGAGCTTTCAGCGTTGGAGCGTGATCGGCAGGAATTCAAGCGAGAGCTGCAGGAAGCGGTGACTCTTATTGGTAGTGCCGCTTCTCGGTACTTTGGATTTCAAATTGTGCAAGATGGTAAAGAGGTGACCACTGAAGAAATTGCACTGGAAGACAGGAGCAGGCAACGACAACGGCAACGTGAGCTCGAGAAGATGAAAATACGTCTTGAAGAATTGGGGGGTGTAAATGAAGATATAGAAAAGGAGTACAAGGAGGTGAAGGAGCGAGACGAGTTTTTAATTCGTGAAATTGCCGATTTGGAGACTTCTGTAGAAAAGTTGGAGAAACTCATTGGTGAACTGACTGATCAGTTAGACGAGCAGTTTGTTACAGGTATAGATAAGATAGGGGCAGAGTTTAATCGATTTTTCACGCTTATGTTTGGCGGCGGGCAGGCGAAATTATTGCGTGTAAAACCGAAAATAAAACACAAGAAAAAAGCGCAAGATGAATTTGGTAATGAGGTGGAAGTGCAGGAAGAGGTGGAAGATCAAGAGGCGCAGGAGGGGATTGAACTGCAGGTGAAGTTGCCCAATAAAAAAGTAAACGGATTGGACATGCTCTCGGGGGGCGAGCGAGCGCTGACGTCCATTGCGCTCATTTTTGCCATGAGCCAGATCAACCCACCACTTTTTATTATTCTTGATGAAACAGACGCGGCGCTTGATGAAGCAAATAGTCGTCGGTATGGAGATATGATTGAAGCGCTCGCGCAGAAATCACAGCTGATTTTAATCACACATAACCGAGAGACGATGAGTCGTGCCGGTATTCTCTACGGAGTCACTATGGCGGGAGACGGAGTATCCAAACTTCTCTCAGTAAAGTTTGATGAGGCTCTCGCGGTTGCGAAGTAAAGGAAATCCTCGCATAGGCTCTGTGCGAGGATTTAAGTTAGGTCAGATTGTGCCCGCAACATGTCGCCCTCCCATTGTGTTTGATGAGAATCTGCCCCGACAACTGCTCGATATCATTTGCCGTAAAGCGTGGGATGACTTCGTCAATCCAGCGCAGGCAAATGGTCAGTTCATCGTCTGCAGTCCATTCTGCACACTGCAACACATGGCCTTCGTGTTGTATGATGCGATCCAATGCGGTAAGCAGCTCCTCGGGATGCCCCAGCAACACAATGTGCCAGCGGATCTCGTTCGGGGGAGGTACGGGCTTGTGAAGAACATCGGTAATATCCATCAGCCTCTCCTTTCTGTATATACACATAATGACCTATGTGTGTGGTATGTCAAGCCCGGCGCCGTAGGCGCCGGGATCTTCTCACCTTAGTGTTAATACAGCGGGTTATACGCAATTTGCAGAGGTGTGTTCTCTTCTTTCATGTAAAATAGAAATATGACCTTTGAACAAACGGGTGTTAATAATGCAGGCTACCCTATTTACACGCGTAAAAAAGAAGGTAGTGCGGAGCAAGCTGGTATGTCTCGACGGAAATTTTTACTGGGTGCTTCGGCGGCAGCGGGAGCTGCAGCGGGGTATGGCGTTATACAAAGTGGAGTGAACAATGAGCGGATTCTGGATGAACAAACGGAATTACCAGAACGCGATAGTATCAATAAGGAGCATGCTGTTGAGGTACAAGAAGCTGCACCCAAGAGTGAAGCGTTTGAAGCACAGAGGCTGGGGTGTCAAAAGTGGTGGGAGCTACGTTATGACCAGGTGTTGTTTGTAGATCGGCAAGGGGTGCCTGTTGGAGATCCCGTTCCCTTTGAAAACTTTGTGGTAAAACGAACGCGTACCGGTAAAAACGGACAGCCGGAAGAGTTTGATTATCTACTGTCCCCGGGTAAGCGGGATGCAAACGGACTGCTCGCGGACAATATAGCCGGCGAGTGGCTACGCTATGTGAAAGCGCGCCATGCGCGCAGGTATGGTGTGGATGCGGATATGCTCCGGCAGCGAAACATCACGGAGGAATTTGAGAAAGCAATGCAGGAAGAGGACGAGCCGGAACTTCGGGAAAGTATTACCGATATGCTTGCAGGTGGCAATGGGGTGGAGACCATGTGTGATTTGGTGCGCTACTATGGCATGAATACCGATAAGAAGGTGCGCGGGGACGAGCAGGAGCGCACCCGTGCTCAGTATCTGCAAGAAGAGATTATGTTCCATAACAGGGTCCCTCAGGTGGTGCAAGATCAGTTGCGGCACTTCATAGTGGGGCTGGCTGCACAGGAGTCGCGTTTTAACGCCGGTTTACCGAAAAATAGCGCCACTGCAGAAGGAGTATTACAATTAACCGACGCGGTACGCAAGGAGCATGGTTACCCTCCGCAGAAACGATTGTCATTTGTGCAAGAGGTAGATGTTGCAGGCAGACATTTTTCCAACATATATACACGAGTGAGATACTGGATGAAAAATGAGATGGTTCCGCAGATCCGCAATGGTAGAGAGGTGCGTAAAAATGGAAGAGTGATGTATGAAAAAAGAGACCGCAGTCAGACCTTCTCCATACTTCGCGGTTTATTTCCCAAGGGGCAGGCCGGAGAAGAGCAGTGGCGGAAGTATTTCCTCACTCCCTGCATGATAAATGCATACAATGCCGGATCATTGATCATCGGCTCCTGTTTGCATGCGTTTGTGGACGCACACAGTATGGAGGAATTGCGGGAACTTTCCGGTGAACCTCCGGGATATGATTTATATACCGCCTTTACACACTTTGCCCGTGCATGCGAAGTAAACGAGTTCACCCGTCGCTACGGAGATGATGCGCAAGCGTACTTTCTGTCCATTGCTGGTGCGACGCAGGCGCTCCAGTAATCACCGTATTATATATAGTATAGGAGTTCTCACTCTCGGCACTTTATGTGACCAGTGCAAAGTCAAGCTGTTTTTCTTCCAAGTTTGCACGCACGAGCTTAATGCGCACCTCTTGCCCGAGCGTATAGGTTGTTCCCGTTTTTTCACCTTTGATTCGGTACTTGTTTGCTTCGTGTGTAAAGTAGTCACCTACGATGCTACCAAGACGTACCATGCCTTCCGCTTTTGATTCTTTTTCTTCAACGTACACGCCCCAGTCTGTCACGCCGGTAATAATACCGTCAAACTCTTGTCCCACTTTATCAAGCATGTATTCCACCTGCTTGTATTTAACTGAGTCTCGCTCGGCTTTTACGGCGAACATTTCCCGCTCAGAGGCATGCATGGCGGTACGTTCGTGTTTTGCAATTTCCTTTGGACCGATAGGAGAGCCGTCAAGGTGTCGGCGCAGCATACGATGTGCCATCAGATCGGGATAGCGGCGAATCGGAGAGGTGAAGTGTGTGTAGTGTGTAAACGCCAAGCCAAAGTGTCCTATGTTTTTGGTGGAGTATACCGCTTTTGCCATGGAGCGGATGGTGGCCACTTTGATGAGATTTTCTTCGGGGGTTCCTTCTATTTCTTTCAGTAGTTTGTTGATCTGCTTTGCATCCACACCACCTTTGGTATCAAACTCATACCCAAGCGCATGAATAAAAATAGCCAGTTCTTCAATACGGTCAGGGTCCGGCACATCATGCACACGATAGATGAAACGTGCTTCTGTACCCGAATTCTTGCAGAGCTTGTTGATGTATTCCGACACCTTCATGTTTGCAAGCAGCATGTAGTCTTCAATCATCAGCATAGTCTCCGTGCGGACTTTGGTGATTGCTTTGAGAGGTTTCCCGTTTTCGTCAAGGACAAATTTCACCTCGGGTTGCTCAAAGGCGATGGCGCCGTTTTGGTATCGGCGTTTTCTAAGTAGGCGCGCAAGTGTCATCAGTGTATTGAGTTCTTCCAGATACTCGCCGGATTGCCCATCCAGGACTTCCTGTGCTTCTTCGTAAGTGAATCGCTTGTTTGAGTGGATGATGGTTTGCCCGTACCACTCGTCTCGCACTTGTGCCTGCGCATCCAGCTCAAAAACCGCTGAGAACGCCAACCGGTCTTCGTTTGGGCGCAGCGAGCATAAGTCGTTGCTTAATACCTCCGGCAACATCGGAATCACGCGGTCAACCAAGTAGATGGAGGTGCCTCGCTCTTTTGCCTCTTGGTCAATGGGGTCACCTTCGCGGACATAGTGTGACACGTCTGCAATATGGATGCCGATTTCGCAGTTTCCATTTGCCAATTGCCGTATGGATATTGCATCATCAAAGTCTTTTGCGTCAGCGGGGTCTATGGTTATGGTGAGCACTTCACGCATATCTCTGCGCTTTGGAGGGGAGTTCTGCGCATCAGTAAGT
The DNA here is from genome assembly GCA_015485575.1 of Patescibacteria group bacterium. Taxonomy (GTDB): domain Bacteria; phylum Patescibacteriota; class Minisyncoccia; order Phycocordibacterales; family UBA918; genus OLB19. The sequence continues at coordinate 7,657 of WFTF01000051.1, forward strand.
GCTGCGGCAAAAATATCCTCTTTTTGTTCATACAGCGTTTGTGCCGCTTGCGCCACTTCTTTCGGGAAGTTTTGGGTAAAACCTCCGGCGCGAATAATCGCTTGCATCTCTGTTTCATGGTCACCCGCCTTGCCAAGTGTTTCAATAATTTCCGCAATCGGTTCGGTATGCGGAGATTTCCATGAGCTTATTTTTGTAACCACTTTCATACCCTCGTCAAGCTCTGTTGCATCAGGAAGAATGGGGCGCACATGGATGCGATGGTTGTCGGGTTGGAGGTATCGCTGAGGGCGACCTTCTTTTGCCGGCTTCACTACTCCGATAAGTTCCGTGTGTCGCTTTTCAAGTACCTCAAGTACTTTGCCTTCCTGTCGTTTGCCTCCCACCTTAGGAAAAACTTCCACTTTGACGATATCTCCATCAAGTGCAAAGCCGAGATTTTCACGGGCAATCAAAATATCCTCCTCATCGTCCTGTTGGTCGGGACGCACAAAAAAACCGATACCTTTCCCCCGAACGGCAATCGCTCCTTCGTATATTGTCTTTGATGAGTTAGTCATAACCTGTAGGGAGCAATACTACCATTGACGGACATAAAAATCCATAGTGTGTTTTCCTTGGGGAGCATCACGAAAGAAATCCTTGCCTTATATGCACATATGTAGTATTCTTGCGCGCGTATGTTAATGATGAGATTACAACGAGTCGGCCGCAAAAACGATCCCAGCTATCGTATTGTGGTGACGGATAAGCGAACCGGCCCAAAGAGCAACAAGCATGTGGCTATCTTAGGTTCATACAACCCAAAGATGGATCACATTCAACTTGATGTGGATGCGGCTAAGGATTGGCTTTCAAAGGGTGTGCAGCCTTCAGATACCGTGCACAATATTCTCGTCGGACAAAAGGTACTTGATGCGAAGAAGGTAAATCCGCTTCCAAAGAAGTCTCCGATTGTGGACGAAGAAGCCCTTGCTAAAGAACAGGAAGAAAAGGAGGCGGCAGAAGAAGCAGCGGCACCAGCAGAAGATGCGTCCACACAAGAGTCGGACGCTGAACCGGATGCTCCCGCAGCGGACACTCAGGCAGAGGACACGCAAGCGGATGATGATACTGCGACCGAAGAAGCGACTTCATCGGATGAAGAAGAGGAGAAAGAAACCGCATAAACAGGCAGCGTTTGCAACAGCCATGCGTGCATTTTGCACGCATGGCTGTTGACGTGTATGAGAACCTTGCGTACTATGGGTGACAGCAACACTGTATAGTGTCCGCTTATTAGACTAGTTCTCAACGCATATGCAAGATGATCAGCAATTTCTAGAAACAGTCGTGAAGGCTTTGGTAGATCACCCGGACGACGTTAAGATTAACCGTACGGTAGATGAGATGGGCGTTCTGCTTACACTGGACGTACATGCAGAAGACATGGGTAAGATTATCGGACGCAGCGGTAACACCGCAAAAGCGATTCGTACACTGCTTCGTGTCGTTGGTATGAAAAACGATGCACGGGTTAACCTAAAGATCAACGAACCTGAAGGAGGTCGCGTGGTAACGGCAGATGAAACTGATGCTGCGATGGATGACAACGCGGGAGATGAGGTTTCTGCGGAACCCAAAGACCTCGATCAGGCAATCGACGACCTGAAGATATAAATTGGCGAATAGCTTTGTCGCTAAAAGAAAAACAACGCTCACCAGACTTCGTGTCCCATTCGCGTTGTTTTTCTTTAGACTCTGCGCTCTGCATCCAATTTCTATCTTTAGGAGACCTAATAAAGATATAGCGTTCAGTTCTCAGTCAACTAGCTAGAGTTAAGAAACAAAAACCTTTCGATTTATCGAAAGGTTTTTGTTTCTAACTACACTGATATAAAGTAGCAGGAATAAAGAAATAGGAATATAAAGGAGCCGAAAAAATAGTTGAAAAAACATAACGACAGAATCCCTATAGTACGGTTAACCGTACTATATTATTTCTTCTCCATTAAATGATACTTGCGAGAAAGGGAAAGATGCTGCCGGTGGACTCAGAGGCCGCTTAGGAAATCATCCTGCAGAAGCCACTTAAATAATAGACATCACATCATACTGTAAAACCCCCCTCTATAGTACGGTTAACCGTACTATAGAGGGGTTCGGTGTTGCGGTATATCAATTACCAAATATCGTGTACGTGGTGTATTCGTGGTGTGTGTATGTGTGGTGTGTTCGTGGTGTGTGTGTATGTGTGGTGTGTACGAGGTGTGTGCGTATGTGTGTCGTGTACGCGGATTGTGATAGCTTTTTGTTTTCGTGGTAGTATACCTCTTACTATGAATTTTCACATCATTACCTTATTTCCGGAAGTGTGTCAGGCGTACACAGATGCCGGTGTGTTGGGGCGTGCGCAAAAAACAGACAAGGGAAAGGGGGCAAAGGTGCGCGGAAAAAAGATTTCCGTTTCGTACTACAATCCGCGGGATTTTTCAAAAAACAAACACAAAAAAGTGGACGATCGCCCCTATGGCGGCGGACCCGGCATGGTCATGCAGGCTGAGCCCATACTCCGAGCATATCAAAAGGCGGTCGGCAGAAAGAAAAATACACGGAAAATCAAAACACTGATTATGTCACCCCGGGGGGAACAGTTTACCAACAAAATGGCAAAGAATTTGGCAAAGAGGTATGATCACTTGGTACTGATCTCGGGACGATA